>JAUVAR010000012.1 GCA_030591625.1 Candidatus Zixiibacteriota bacterium | reverse complement strand
CAAAAGCTGCCGGACAATCTGCGCGTGAACCGGAAAGAGCATCTTGTGTTAGCTGTCATGGCAAAGGCTTTGATCTGATGTTTGATAACTGGAAGAGTGGATCTGCACTTGTGTTGAAACAGTACAGCAGTTACATAAAATCAGTTAAATCCAAGTTGAACAGTATTGGTGGCAAAAAGAAAGCACGCACTATCGCAAGAGAAGCGTTGAGTGCTGCCGAGCACAACCTTGTTTTGGCTCGTGAAGGACATGTCCAGCACAATATTCAATATGTTTTGAGAATGTTTAATGATGCTGCGGACTCTTTGGACAATGCCATGACTTCACTTTCCAAATCGTACAAAGCGCCAAATCGTGGAACTGCCACAAAACTTGAAAATAGTTGTACTGTTTTCTGTCATACTAAGATGGCTCCACCGGAAGAAGTTGAATATGACGGTGATTTCCTTCCTCATACTCTTCATATCGAAGATATGGAAGTCGCCTGTGCATCCTGCCATTCGGTTGAGGAGCACGGAAAAACTATCATTGATGAGACAGTCTGCTCCGACTGTCATTGAATCTAATACGCTGCTTTGTCTTTTATTACAGGGCAGCGTTTTCTTTCCTAATATGTTTCCTTTGAAATCCCGATAATATTGATTAGATTGAGGTGTACCTACCTCACTACGATTATGAATAAGAAACTGATTACATATTTAGCCGGATTGCTCCTGATCTCCTGCACAGTTTTTGCGCAGGATCGGTTCCAAATGCAATATAATCCATTCCCTGTCACAATAGATGGACAGCTTATGGATCAACCGTTTATTGGTGGTCTTGATAGTCCAAAGCTTTCACTCATTGACTGGAACAACGATGGCCTTATTGATCTGATGATTGGAGAACCAAACGGAAAGCTTCGCTATTTTCGAAATACCGGCACCAAACAGTTTCCAAAATTCCTGCTCGAATATGATCGCTTTGGCGGAATCGACATCGGTACCTGGCATACATTCCATGATATAGACGGGGATGGGGACTTAGATCTTTTTTGTGATGCCCGTAATGCATATACCGCCTTTTGGGAAAACAGAGGCACCAGCTCAGATATCTCTTTTGAATTTATATCCGAAAAATATTCCGATTTCCCGACTGGTGTTTATACAACACCTGCCTTTGCAGACTTGGATGGTGACGGTGATGATGATTTCTTCCTCGGTGGATTGGCAGGAAATCTCAAGTTTTATGAAAACATAGGGGATAAGTTTAACCCCGAGTTTGTCTTTGCCAATGATTTATATGATTCAATTATAGCCTTCCCAATATTTGCGGGCAGATCACCGGACAATCCCGAACATGGTTTTTCGGTTATCAAGTTTGCAGATACCGACAATGATAATGATCTTGATTTGTACTGGGGTGATATCAACAACCCGCATCTTTATTATTTCCAAAACAACGGCGATTCTTCTCTGTCAGATTTGACTTATGTGACCGAAAATTTACTGCCGGATACATGGGTTGGATTTAATCATCCCGCTCTTGCAGATATTGATGATGACAATGACCTTGATATGTTGCTTGGTGTTGCTACAGCCTCCAATAACATGCAGCTCTTTCGTAACAATGGAACTCCCGAGCAGGCAATTTTTGAGATAGAAGATTCCGCGTTTGTTAAGACGTTTGATAATGGTTCCAACACCAAACCGACGTTCGGTGATTTGGATGATGACGGTGATTTGGATATGCTGGTTGGTTCATCGCAACATGGTCTTGTCTATTTCGAAAACATTGGTACCAAATCTAATCCATCATTTAATCTCGTAAGCACTAATTACAAAAATATTGATGCTTCCACTAATACTGCGCCAACCCTCGTTGACTGGGATAATGACAACGACCTCGATTTGCTTATTGGCAATACAAGTGGCAAGATTGAATATTGGCGCAACGATGGAGACAATACTAATTTCCAACCGATTAAAGTCAGTTCACAGTTGGCCGGTATTCAGGTGGATCAGGTTGCAGTCCCCGTAGTTGCTGATTTGAATGAAGATGGCTTGAATGATTTGCTGGTAGGGGAGTGGGATTATAACGGTTTTGCTAATCTGCTTCTATATGAAAATGTAGGTAGCCCGACAAACCCACAACTACAGTTAGTAACAAAACGCCTTCTAAAAAGAGCTAATCGTGAAGTTGCTATTCCGCAGGTGATCGACTGGGATCGTGACGGTAAACTGGATATCGTCTTTGGTGAGCGTTTGTATGGACTGACTCTTTTGAGAAATATATCTGCCAGAGGAGAGTTCCCCGACTCGCTAACGCTGATTCCACAGTTAGATACAATCCCGGGTTACGATGATGGCCGTCGTACGACAGTTGAATTTGTTGATATTGACGATGATGGTGATATCGATGTTTTCACCGGGGAAGGAGATGGTGGCATTAATTTCCATCGCCAGCTCGGTAGCTGCTGTCTTGGTATGCGAGGCAATGTTGATTACGATCCTACTGATTTTATTGATATAAATGATCTTACAAAATTAATCGATTTTCTCTTTATCAGCTTCACTCCACCAGCTTGTATGGAAGAAGCAAACATTGATGGAAGTACAGACGGAATCTCGGTTGATATTCAGGACCTTACTCTGTTAATTGATTATCTGTTTATCAGCTACACCCCTCCTATTGACTGCCCTTAACAAACTAAGCCGATATTTCATATATTCAATAAGTGTGCCATTGCCACTGCGTGGTAATACCACCTATTTTCTTGCTGTTTGTCATCCAGTCAGTTAGTTTCCCGCATGGCTCACTTTGCAAAATTGCGCAATGATCTAATCTCCACAGCTTCCGAAGAGGATGGCCAGACAGTCCACACTGTCAAAGATCCGATCACCGGAAATTTCTTCAGACTCCGAGACCCTGAGTTTTGGTTGATAAACCGACTCAATGGAGAACGGTCACCGGATGAGGTAGCAGCCCAGTTTGTAGAAAAATTCGAACTGAATATCACCGGAGAACAGGTGATGCAGTTTGTGAATCATCTTGAATCATTATACTTTCTGGAGGGCACACGCTCAGAACAGGAAATTTCAAGAGCTGTAAGAAAATCTTTTCAACACAAATCATTACTCGGCAAAATTCTATTTTACAAAATCAAAGCCTACAAGCCGGGTCGATCTCTTGAATTTCTACACAAAATCTATCGTCCGTTTCATAACTGGTTTACGTTTGTTACAGCTACGATATTTACATTGTTTGGATTATCGCTGGTGCTGTCAAACTCAGACCAGTTTTTTGGTGCTGCCTCTGTATCCTTTTTCTCTTTAGAATCGTTGCCGGTCATTGTCGTATCGCTATTCCTGATTATTATAATCCATGAATATGCACACGCGGTCACCTGCCGATACTATGGTGGCGAAGTACGTGAGGTCGGATTTCTTCTAATGTATTTGCAGCCTTGTTTCTACTGCGATGTTTCCGATGCATGGCTCTTCGAAAAGAAAAGCCAGCGACTGGCAGTCTCATTAGCCGGCCCGCTTGTTCAACTTCTAATGACTGCAATGGCAGCTGTCGTGTGGCGAGTCGTTGTTCCCGGAACGTTTATATCCGATGTGGCCAGGGTGACAATTACTGTCAGTTTAGTTACTTATCTTTTCAATTTTAATCCGTTAATAAAATTGGACGGCTATTATATTCTCTCCGACTGGCTCGAAATTCCCAATCTTCGAAGTAAATCATTTTCATACTTTGGAAATATTGCAAAACGAAAGCTACTTGGCTGGCCGATTGACCAAGTCAAACCTCCCCAACGACAACAAAGAGCTCTGATTACTTACGCACTCTTAGCGCTTACATACACCTCAATTCTAATAGGTTTCATCCTATTCTTGTTAGGTCGCTGGCTAATAGGGAGTTTTGGGGCATTTGGATTATTATTGCTTCTCGTGCTTGTTGGGGCTATCATTAAACCGAAATTAAAATCTTCCGCAACTGGAATAGTCACACACTTTAAGTATATGAAAAAATTATTAAAACAACCGTTACGTCTTGCTATTCACATATCGATTGTTGTCGTTGTGATCGCATCGACGATGCTCGTGCAAGTACCAAACCGTGTGTCGGGCGAAGTGATCGTGAGACCGGTAGCCGAATTTCAAATCTCAATGAATGAATTTGGTCTGATCGAGAGCAACTTCCGGCAAGGTGGAATAAAGCCTGACGACAAAATTTCTATAATGCAAATGAACTCAAGCGAGATGGGTACTCTTGATTTTGTACCGCTTGTTCGTGACGGTGAAACTGTAAAAAAGAATGACACGCTCGCGATTCTTGTCAGTAACCAGATCACTCAGGCGATTTCATCCGCAGGGGCCGAACTCAAACGTCTAAGGGGAAAACTTACTTTACTTGGGACACCGCCAAAGATTGAAGAGATCCGCGAAGCACAAGCACGAGCCGAGGCCGCCAGTGTTGCTTATAATCAAAAGCTCAATGATTATGAACGGGCAGAAGGTCTCGCAGCAAAGGAATTAATCTCAAAACGTGAGATTGATGATGCTCGTTCGGCGCTTAATCTGGCCCAAGCAGATTGGACAAGTGAAAAATCGAGAGTCGAATTGCTCAAAGCTCCACCAAGACCCGAAGAAGAGGCAGTCATTGAGCAGGAGATTGAAAAACAGCAGGCTCGTCTGGAGTTCCTTCGTTCGCAGGGAGATGCCCAAATTATAGCATCGCCATTTGATGGCATAGTATCTCGTCATAAATCTGACCGAACAATTCTCTCTGTTATAGACCATGCTACAATTGAACTCTTGATTCCTGTCTCTGATTTTGACATCAGCAAAGTAAAAATTGGACAGGATGTAACAGTTAAAGTCAGGTCGTATCCCGATAAAATGTTCACCGGCAAAGTCATTCGCATTCCCGAAGCGGCCAATGAAACTAACGGACAATACTATTTCGAAGTCTCAGCTCTGTTTGAAAACAACGATGCTTTGCTTCACGACGGTATGTCCGGATACGCCAAGATTGAAACAGGTGAATCATCTGTCCTTGGACTTCTGTACGATCGCACCCTTAGCCGAGTGCGGGTTGAATTTTGGTCCCTTTGGTAACTGTAAAATATATTCCCAAAATAAAAAGAGGATAGTCGAATGACTATCCTCTTTCAGTTATATCACAGTTTTGTTTAGTAACTAATCGTCAACGATCTATTACCTGCCTTAACCGCATCATACTTTATAGTAGCTTTGCCACTACCGCGAACAATCCATTGCACATCACGTTTACCAAATGACGGGATATGCGTGAAAATCTTCTCGGGATGATGATCGATGTTATTGACACGATCATAATGAATGTCTCGAACGATTCCACCGGATACAATATCAAGGCCGGAACCTTCGATTGTTATCATATCCTGTCGATAGATATCACGCTTGATGGCAGTCCTCGAAAGTGAAGGTAGAGCGTTTGAGTTTTCAACTCTGATCCTGACACGTTTAAGACCATTGCCGATATCTTCCACTTCAAGAAGCTTCATCGATATATCAGGAGTATGCTCGGCAACAAACAAAACAAGCGATGCGTTGCGATGACACATTTCTAAAATCATAAACGTTGGAGGAATGCGTGAAGTAAACGGACGCCATCCACCGATTTCAATTTCACCCAGTTGCGGATGATCGAATTTCTTCCAGTCACGGAACATCGTACCCTGTGATACAAAATCATCGAACTTGTGTTTCTGTATCGAACGACTTGGTGCGTCCTCATCATCTTCGACATCTTCATGCTTTGGTAAGTATTCTACTTTCTCACTAAAGAACAATTCTCCAACAAATCCAAAAATCCCCAAATTAGAATACATGAATTCATCGAAGTCACCATGGGTCGTGTACATATCCATACCGCCTATGATATACTTATAACCAGGAAGAATCTTCTCTCCTTCATGTCCAAAGAAATCATAAACTTCGACATCCGACCGCGGGTAAGTCCCGGCCAGTTTCGAACCCGGTCCACGTACGATCAACCCACCCATATTATGGAATGCAAAATCGAAACATATATTCGGTTTACTAATGACAAAATCAGAGATCGCTTTGTTGGGCTTGGCCGACATTGGGAAATTACCTGCACCACTTTGAACATAAGGTGGTTGCCAGCTAAAACCATAGTTACGGTTCATGTCCAAATAACCAACACCATCTTCATTGATATCACCATCGCCGTCGTTGTCATAACCTTCTTCACCCAGACGTCGCCATTCACTTTTCTCCCATGGTTTGGTGCGAATCATATTACGAGAATCATCAGGGTCGGTTTTCCATCCGCCATATTCGTCACGAATTCGCATCCTGAGAATTTCACCATCACCATCGAGATCATCCGGCCCGTCTTCGTCCAACAAGCCATCATTATCACTATCGTAGGCAACACGAGCCGTGCGTCCTATGCCGTACGAATTTGCATCTTCAAAGAAACGCGCACGCGAGTCAACATTAACGGTTGGAATAATATAGAAAGCACGACTGTCAACAAGTTCATGAACCTTGTCAATCTTATCATACTTGTCCAACAAATACCATGCAGTATAGAGGCAAACTTCAGTCGCCTGAATTTCGTTGCCATGAATAGTGCCGTCAACATAGATACCCGGCTTATCAAGGTCAGAACCGGTTTTGCTATTGTTAATCATAAGCATCCAGATATCACGACCTTCTTCAGTCTTCCCAAGTGACTCAAGCTTCGTAAGTGATGGATATGCTTTATTCAGGCTTTTCAAATGAGCTGTAACTTCATCGTTATTGTAGTAACGATCAAAAGAGATTTCTACAGCCGAGACACTCGCCACGCAAATCATAGCGAGCATTGTTAGAGATGCAGTTGTAAGTAGTATGAGTTTACGCATCATGCACCCCCTTCTTTGAGGCTGATAGTTCTTTTATCTTTACCGGCACTGAAGCCTTTCAGATCAATTGTTATACTTGTTCCAACTTTGCCCTGAAGCAGCCAGGTTACTTTCTTGTTCCCACCTGTGCCCGGAAGCAAACCAGCAGAAAGTATCTTGTCACCCTCTAAAATAGTAGCAGAGCCATGTTCAAGTTCAACAACAGCAGGAATTGGACGACGAGATCGTTTGCCCTGATAGGTTGGATAGGGAAGGAAGCCAACGTTGGTAATCCAACATTCGACTTTCCAAATATCTTTACCTTTCTTCTCAATCTTCACCTCACCAATTTCAACTTTTGGCAACAGCTTGACAAGATCACGAAGAAATGGCAACTGTCCACTCACAAGAGAGTCAACGATTGCATAATCAGGCGCGAGGTCAGAGTATGGAACCTGTCCGCCAATTTCTACTTTACCATAAGTCGGATGATCGTACTCAGTCCAGGGAACAAACGCTTTTTCATTGTAGTCATAAAGTGTTTGTTCGTCTTCGTCGGCACCTGAGTCTTCATCATCTTTCATTTTTGATTTAAGCATCTTAGCAATTCGCTTCGTGCTCATCTTTTCTTCATTTAATAAAGTAACCAACTTTTCTGCGGTAAATTTTTCAACGCCCGCCTCCTTAAGCAGACTGTCAATCTTCTCTGCACCAAGAGCGATGAAATCCTCGTTCGACATTTCTTCAATCTTTGCCGGAGTGATTTCTGTGCTGTCGGTTTCTTCTTCTTCTTTTTCAATTATTGGTACAGTCCAGAAATCAACGGAGAATGCCGGAACACCAAACTGGTAGTAAGCCCATTCATCAATTGAACCACCACGGAATTTTGGAGCATCAAGACGTTCGCTGTCAAAACCAGCATCCTTAATAAATGTCTTATATCGTTCGGTGATCTCTTTGAGATACGAAACATCTATCTTATCCGGAGAAAGTTTTGCACCAGCTCCGAGCCATTGAAGAACTCTATCTTCTGTCAGACCCGGGTTACCAAATGCATCTCTTGCCATCTGAACGATTTCCCCGATAGGGTACATCTGGTCCGGGTTGGCACCGGTGTTTTCAGCCATCCAACTTGGCAGCTTGTAAGAACCTTTACCAGCCCCACGTTTTGATCCTGTAGAGACAGCCGCTAATGTATTTTGTCGTCCAAAACCAATGAACATTGCTATTTCAGGATGATCGTAAGCGAAAGTAAGCACTGCTCTTGATTCTAATTCACTGGCTGCCCATAAACCATTAGTCGATCTGTAATGACGGAAACGATGCGGGAAATTCCAGCCCGGGTTCACTCCACCCGAGCCATCTTCATTGAATGACCCATCACCGTCGTTGTCGAGTCCTTCAACCATCAAACGGTATTCACCCTTTTCTCCTTCGTCTCGCTTGGCGCGACGCATGAGAACCGGATTATCTTCAACTTTGAGCCAGCGTCCTTCGGGGTGTAGCTGACGCATCATTGTTATGTATCCATCCCCGTTGAGATCGTCGGGACCATCCTCATCAAAAGCATCATCTTTGTCGGCATTAACCGAGCGGTCATTGACAAAACTTTCATACAATGGTGAATCAAAAAAGCGTGCGTAACCATCAGGATTTCCGAGTGGCATTATATACCAACGGTTGGATGACAAATCATCTTTCCATTCACTCGTGAGAAGCTCAGCCAGTTTCAACGCAGCTTCAGAACCGGTTGGACTGTTGCCTTCCATGTTAGCGACAAGAAGAATCGCCGGACCCGAATTATTTTTTGCGCCAAGCTCAAGCATTAACAAGTCACGTCCACCGGCAGTTTTGCCAAGGTCATGCAATTTGGCTACTGTACCATTAGATGAAGCAATATTTTTTACAGCCTTACTTATAGCTTCGGGGTTCTTATACCCGCCTGCATGAATTGCACTGCCCATAAGCAATGCACAGGCAAGCAGTGTAGCACAGAGGAATAGTGTCGGTCTCTGCGTCATTTGCACCTCCTGGATATAGGTCAATTTTTGTTTTGTATATTCATTAGATTAAAAGACAAACTAATTAAGTCTATAACCTTAATCAAGCGATTACAAAAGATGAGAGAGCCTGTGCAAGTGTTAAGTAATTGTTATATGTCAAATGGATAAATCTTTACAACTTCGTCATGTATCAAATGCGACGAAATTCGTACAGTATTCTCCTTAGAGAGAACCAACCATTCTTTTATAAACAGTTATCCTATATTATCGCGAACCGTTTATCGTTCAACATCTTTGGGATAATTGCTAATCTGATATAATTAACCATACTGGTGAGTTTACGGTTGACTCAATCGACAATATTAGTTTTGTTTACATCCAATAAAAAAATAAGACTTGAAACTTACGAGTGAAGCAAACAATGTTCAGGCCCTTACATCAATTAGTCCCTTTAACAATTATTTTTGCCATAGCAGTTACGGCATTTGTTGTTGGAAGGATGTATTTGGTACCGGAGACATTTGGGGAATATGGTCATTACCGGGCAGATGCAGTAGGTGAAGTTGCTTCTCAGGAAATCGCGTATGCTGGATACCAGGTTTGTTATGATTGTCATGATGACATTTATGACGAAAAAATGGAATCCAACCATTCAGGCGTTTCGTGCGAAGTTTGTCACGGTCCAGCGGCAGCTCATACGGAGGCACCAGACGAGGTGACTCCGGATATACCGCATGGACGATCCGACTGCGTGCTCTGTCACGGTTACAACCCATCCCGACCTTCCGGTTTCCCGCAGATTCTTCCCGAACTGCACAACACAGGCAAACCATGTATGGTATGTCATAACCCCCACGCACCAGTCCTTGATCATGCACCTACCGAATGTAGCGCCTGTCACAGGAAAATATCATCACAGAAGATGGTTTCACATCACGCTTTGTTGGAATGTTCGCAGTGTCATACAGTAGCTGAAGGGCATCGCACCAACCCTGCATCTGTTCGGGCAGATAAGCCCGAGAGCAAGGATGTTTGTGGCTCTTGTCATGATAAAGGCGCCGAATCATCACGAGGAATTCCGCGGGTTGATGTTGAAACTCACAACGCGCGCTATCTCTGTTGGGATTGCCATTATCCGCATCAACCGGAGGTAGTACGATGAAAAACAATAAACCTCAAATGAATCGACGAGAATTTATAGATACCGTATCGCGCAAAGTACCTACCTGGCTCGCCTTTGTATCCGCCTTTGGTGCAGGAGAATTAATTCTCGCTAAGGATTCGGATTATAATCCGGAAGACCATGACTACGCGATGGGTATTGAGATTCATAATTGTATCGGCTGTGGACGTTGTGCCGATGCCTGCAAGAACGAAAACAAAGTTCCAAGGGAACATTCATACTTCCGCACCTGGGTGGAACGCTACGTTATTCCACCTGAAGGAGAAGCTATCGTTGATAGTCCAAATGGTGGTATCGACGGTTTCCCTAAACTCAAAGAAGGTACAGAAATTTTAAGATCATTCTTTGTGCCTAAGCTTTGTAACCATTGCGCCGAAGCACCATGTGTGCAGGTTTGTCCGGTCGGTGCTACCTTCACCAGCCGCGACGGAGTCGTACTGGTTGATGAATCATACTGTGTTGGTTGCCGCTATTGTATTCAGGCATGTCCTTATGGTGCTCGTTACTTGCATCCGGAAACTCATACAGCCGACAAATGTACATTCTGTTATCATCGCATAACGAAAGGCCTCTTGCCTGCCTGTGTTGAAGTTTGTCCTACCGGAGCTCGTATCTTTGGTGAGAAGGGACGTCGCAGTTCACCGCTTAGAAGGTTCCTGCGTTTTAATGATATAACTGTCCTAAAGCCAGGACTAAATACACAACCTAAGGTGTATTATGCCGGCGCCGATATGGAGGTGAGGTAAATTATGACACATACTTTACTTGCAGCTCTAACCAGTCTGGCTAATCCAATGGCCCCATCAGGATACATCTATCCGAATGAATTCGAACTGCACTGGTCACTGCTGATTATTGTTTATCCGTATCTGACCGGTTTGGTAGCCGGAGCATTCATTCTTGCATCACTTGAGCGAGTATTCAACGTCAAAGCGCTTCAGCCCGTTTATCGCCTGTCGCTCTTGACTGCTCTTGCCTTCATGATTATTGCTCCGCTGCCGTTATTGGCCCATTTGGGTCATCCGGAACGTTGCCTTGAAATGTTCCTGACCCCACATGTCGCCTCGGCAATGGCTATGTTTGGATTTGTTTATGCCTGGTACCTTTCAGTAGTTCTCTTACTCGAAATTTGGTTTGATTATCGTAAAGATATCGTCAACTGGGGCAACGAGAAAAAAGGCTTTATGAAATATGTTTACAAAGCCCTGACCCTTGGTGCTACTGATATTAGCAAGAAGTCGCTGGCGTTCGATGAAAAAATTGGACGGGCGATTACAATTATTGGAATTCCATCAGCATTTCTACTGCATGGATATGTCGGATTCATCTTTGGATCGATTAAAGCGAATCCTTGGTGGAGTTCGGTTCTGATTCCAATCGTTTTCATATTCTCGGCAATCGTATCTGGTATAGCCCTAATGCTGATTATCTATATGGTCACCTCAATGTTCAGGTGGAAACACATAGATATGAAATGCCTTAATAAGTTGGCCGAGCTTCTGCTCTACGCCATGATTATAGATTTTGGACTTGAATTCTTAGACTTTATTCATCGTCTCTACGAATCGGAAGAATCAATTCATATTCTTGCCGAGATGATTTCAAGTCGCCTGTTTATCAGTCTGATTATTTCTCAGATTTTGCTCGGTTCCTTAGTCCCGATGGTAGCTCTTGTGGTCGCCAGGTTTGGCAAGTTCCCAAGCGAAATGAAACGTATTCTATATTTTATTGCTGCCCTTCTTGTGCAGGTTGGTATTTTTAGTACCAGATGGAATGTAGTTATTGGTGGACAGCTCTTCTCGAAATCACTTCGAGGATTGACTGTCTATAAAGTTGACCTCTTCGGACTTGAAGGTGTCTTTATGTCGATCCTTCTGCTGCTTGCGCCTTTGGGGGTTCTATATGTCCTCACCAAGGTATTGCCGCCATGGGATGATACCGATCCAGGGGCAGCCCAAATACAGAAATAATTCTCAAATAGATTGCTTAGCTTCAAAAGGCCGTTTGATCGATTGATCAGACGGCCTTTTTCTATATATCCATATTTGGTAAATAAAACCAACCGTTCTTAATTTTCGTCAAAATAACGCCAATCCTGCCGATAGTAATAATAGTCGGTTTAGGCTTCTGCAAAAGCTAATATACTTGAATTCGCCAGTAATTACGTGGCAGCCTAAACCATTACGACAACACGCGTTACATCAAATTGATTTGACCACCAGCCCGGAGTTGCAGGAATATAAATGCTCGAATTAGAAAAACTGTTAACTGATCAGTACCATATTCTGCCTGAACAAATCGATTATGCTCGTGGTCGGGCGGGTGATAACGGTCTGCAACTTATCGAGGTTCTCCTGAAAGATCGTTGTCTCTCTGCTACCAATTACATAGCTCTACTGAAACTACTGGGCATAGAAGCAATAAATATCGAAAAACATGCAATAAAACCCGGCCTTACAAAGCTTATTCCCCGTGAACTTGCCTGGCAACTAAAGCTAATTCCCTTAGCTTTTGATAAGACTACAGGCACAATCAAGGCGGCATGTACAAATCCATCAAATCAGGAACTAAAAAACCGATTGCTTGAGATCGAACAGATCAAAGCAGTTCACTTGGTTGCAGCCGTTGGGTCGCACTTAGACGTCAGAATTATTGATTATTATCGTGATGAGATTATCCCCGAAGTTCCTTCCGATGAGACTAACTTGTCCAATGAAAATGACAATACTGAAATAAAGCAGCATCGTAATCCACGGAAGGTTTTGGTTGTTACAGAATCGATAGATGAAATAGCAGCAATCTTACAACCATTTGTAAACGGCAAACTATCGATAACATTGGTGAGTTCCCAAGAAGAAGCGAATGAGCTCTTTGAGCAACCTCGTTGGAATGATCTTTTGATTCATAGTGAATCACCAATAAAATATAAAGAGCTTTGCGATAGATTCAGATGTGAATTTCCAAAAGGTAGAATAAAATATTTTGAAAATGGTGACGAACTACTTTTGGGTGATGGTCGTGAATCTGAATTATCAGATTTAGTAGTTAACAATCTTGAATTATTCTCATCACTGTTAGTACAGGACGATAAGTTTGCCGACAGTAACGCACGTAAAGTTGGACTCTACGTTGAAAAATTATGTGCTCTTTTGGGACTCGCCTCAGCCGACCGAGCAATTATAACAAATGCCGCCCACCTGCATGATTTTTCAAGACTGTTTTTTGGTGAAACTGATTTTAGAAAATGGGAACGCTCTCTCATTGCGCTTTCTGCCGGACGATTGGAAGCTCGTGAGTTTAACCCCGCTGTCACAAACGTTCTCCGTGCAATGTACAAAGAAATTGATGAAAGCATGGGTGAGCAGTTACCATTTTCATACCTCGGTGGTAATATTATAACAGTCGTTGATTACTTTTTTGATAACTGGCCCGACAATGAAAAACTAACTCTCGATCAATTTAGTGAAATAAAGCAATCCCTTCGTTCTCAGATCGGCAAGATGTTCCTAAGAAATATTGTTGAAGGATTTCTCGCTCTGCTCAGACAGGAAGTCGTAACTCTTGCCAATGTAGGACCCTCATGCCGGGTGGTTGTACTTACGGAATCACAAGAAGATCGACTGATTCTTGTGCATTGTCTCGAAAATCTCGGATTCGATCTTGTCATTGCAAAAGATATTGAAGAGTGTGCCACGATTTGCAAAGAGAACAAACCTGACATGCTTGTCCTGCAAAAACGAGGTTCAACAGATGAGATTACTGCCTTTGTTGAAAAGGCAATTCGATTGGAAATTCAGCTAAGCAGAATTCCAACTTTCATGATGACCACTCCCGAGGCAGCACCAAAACTTACCCGCCTCCTGACCTTTGGCTTGGAAGATATTGTCGGTGTAGAGAATGACCTCGATCCGCTATTAGTAAAAATTAGCCGATTGCGTTCTCGTATTCAGGTTGAAAGCAATCGTCGGACCGAAGTGATGCAACAAATTGGTACCAATGGAACCCTCAATGACATGAACACAATTGATCTGATTCAGGCGATGGGGTTATCCGGCAAAACAATTCGTATCAGCATAACAGGTGCAGGCAAACATCTTATTATGTTCATGAATCATGGCAATATTGTTTATGCTGAGTGTGATGATCTTCTTGGAGTCGATGCAGTTTATGTTGGTATAGCATGGACTAAGGGGATTTGGTCGGTTGAACCAGCTGATGATTCAGATCTGCCCGAAGCTAACATTTTCCAATCAAACGATGCAATTCTTATTGAAGGCGTGCACCGTATGGATGAAAAGATTCTCGGCAAGCCCGATATAATCGTTGATGACCCACCCGTTGTATCAGACGATATATTCTTCTCCTGACACATGCAAATTACCTGCGTAGCTCTTTAATATGTGCCTTTACAGGTTCAATAAGTTGCTGTAACCGCTTATCCGCACGAGAAATAAAATATTCATACATCTTTATTGCTTCGCTGATTCTTCCTCCCGACTCAAGCGTCTGTGCAAGAGAGTAGAAAGCTTCGCTAAAAGATGGTTCCGATTCTATTACTTTGTTGAATTCACTCTCGGCCTCAGCTAACCGGCCCAATCTTTGCAACGCTACACCACGGTTGTAGATTACTCTCATATCGGTCGGGTCTATCAGTTGTAACCTCACAAAATCGTTCAACGCTTTTTCAAACTGCCCATTGTTGATTTCAAGCAAACCTCTATTGAATAACGCTTTGGAATTGTTACTATTCAATTCAAGAGCAAGCGTGAAATCATTCGCAGCAGCTTCGTTTTGTCCCCCGCTCATAGCAGCAATAGCCCGTCCACTTATAAGATCAGAAGCATGAATCGGATCAATATCATAATTCTCAAGGGTTGTATGTACAGCAAGAAGCGTATCGACCAATGCATAACTAAACACCTTCGCACCATTCGCATTCAGGTGATGATGATCTCTAAAGTTCTCACTTGTCGGCAGATCAATTGTCTGATTAAAATCATAGTAGGCAATATCATGTTCAGCAGCGATTGATCCGAATAGTGCGGTTGTCTCTTTGTAGTTGGTAATTGCAGCTACTCGTTCTACCGGAAGAGGAGCACTTACAAGTATAACATCAGCCCCATGTTCCTTGATGAAACTAATAATCTCATGAACGTACTCTATCTGTTTCTCCGAAAGATTCACTGCCTGTTTATCTCCAAACTGATCACCGGGGTAGATGATCTTCGAATAAACATACCCACCTGCACGGTACTCCTGTGATGTCAAAGATCGCTGTACAGCTTTCTCTACAGGCCTAAACGGCGCATTTATGAGTCTTGAAACAAATGCGTTTATCGCGTGTGGATGTTTTACCGCGACAGTCATTCCAACCGTTTCCCAGCTCAATCGTTTATTTGGTAATAATTCGAAGTATCCTTCCAGACCATCAAGCTCAATCACATTCGGATATAGTTCAAAAATCACCAACTTCGGATTTAACTGCTCCCAATATTCTTTCAGTATATAGTATGTATTAACAGGTGCCTGCGAGTTTGAACCAAGATTGAAGGTTGTTCCGCCCAGACGGGCAAAGACAGCCGGGTCAAACGATTGGTAGCAGTGCGACGATCCAATAAATAGTATATCAACGTCTTTGTAGTTATCGACCTCACGAAATCGTTGCAGAGCATGACCGTAATAATATGGCTGTACTCGATCATCGATTGCATATTGAAGCAAACTATAGTCGCCAATATAAACGTTCGACAACCCCAACAACAAAATCAGATAAGTTGCCAACAAACCAACCGAGTATTTCAAAATATTCTTTATCACATTAACTCAAATCAAAATTGAAAATAAATAAATTCCGAATGTCCAAAAACACCAAACAACAATAGAATTATAATTAGAGCATAATCAAGCGACCAGCGTTTCCAGTTCGCACTGACAGAATCTGACACACGTTCCACTTCATTCAAATTAATTGTTTGCACAAACTCCATCAAAATAATAGCAAGTATAACAGTAATGAACATAAATGGTCCGGCACTTGAATTGACCGACGCAAACCCGGCACTCAATCCTGAAAGACCACTGCTTAAATCAAGCGACAATATTCTGTTAATTATATGTCCGGCATCGGTAAGTGATGCAGCTCTGAAAAATATCCATGCAAAAAGCACCAGATGAAATGTTAATACCCGTTGAATGATTCGTTTAACTTTTCCATCGGATGCAAACGGTAACATGCCCCAAAATTTATATCGCAAATTAGCAGTTGCAGAGCCAATTAATAAATAGACGCCATGCAATCCGCCCCATACAAGGAACGTCCAGTTAGCACCATGCCAGAACCCACTAACAACAAACACAACCAGTACGTTATATTGCCAGCGTATTTTGCTCGATTTGTTTCCTCCAAGTGGAATATAAAGATAATCCCTGAACCATGTCGAAAGCGAAATATGCCAGCGTTTCCAAAAATCAGAAATAGATTTTGCAATATATGGACGCCTGAAATTCTCCATAAGGTCGTAGCCCAAAACCTTCGCCGCCCCAATGGCAATATCTGAGTAACCGGAAAAATCACAGTAAATTTGAAACGCAAAAAAGTAAGTCGCGATTAAAATTGTCAGTGATCCAAAATCATCCGGTGAAGCATATACATTATCGACATAGACCGCCAGCCGGTCAGCTATTACAACTTTCTTAAACAACCCAAACAGCATCTGCCGAAGTCCACTCGCCACTCTAGCTGCTTCATACTTCTTCTCCTGAAAAAATTGAGGCAACAATCGTGTTGATCGTTCGATAGGACCGGCCACAAGCTGCGGAAAGAATGAAACATACAAAGCAAAGTATCCAAGATGCTTTTCGGCAGGTCGTTCTCCTCGATAGACATCTATCGTATAGCTCAAAGTCTGAAACGTATAGAATGATATACCAACAGGAAGGAGGAGATCAAACATTGGTGCATCATAGAAAATATTAAATGCAGCGAACGTTTGATGAGTCGCGTCGCTCAAGAAATTGAAATACTTAAATGCGACTAATAATCCAAGATTAGTGATCAAACTTAGAATCAGGTATTTTTTACGACCCTGTTTTGTATCCTGCTTCTCCATCTGTCTTGCCGCTACATAGTCAATCAGAGTAGAGATCATTATCAGAACAGCATACTCAGGTTTCCAGCACATATAAAAATAATATGATGCACAAAGAAGAAGCAGCCATCTGAAATGATGAGGCAGCAGAAAATAGATCGATACAACGAGTGGAAAAAATATAAGAAAATCGAACGAGTTAAAAAGCATTGGACAGACCGAACCTGAGTTTACATTTATGTCGCTTGTCGGACTATCGGGAAATATGAATGAACGATCAATTAAAAACTAAATCAGCTTTTATTGCGTGTTAATCGGCTTTGACTCCAGACATAAAGATAAAGACAACCAATCAATGGAAAGATTGTCAAAAACCAGTTGATACGACTATTCCCAACAACGAAAGTTGTATAACCTGCCAAAAGCATCAAACCACCAACTGCTTCGAATTTGTACGCAAGTAGAAGTCCCAGACACATCATAACAAGAGCACCCATCAAAATAGATTCAGTCGTGGAAAATTTGGTTACATCCGGCACACCCTCGGCAAATACAAACGTACCGATCAACAAAACAAGCCCGGCCCCGCTAATACGAGCGATCCATCTCAGAGCCAATACAATATTCATAATCCCTCCGTGCGTTTCATTAATGATAAGTCATCATAGTATTTTGCATTAACTCGGTCAAGATTGATAAGGACGAAGATCATCAATTGGTACTTGCGCCGATCTTACTGCAACCTATATTAAGTACATGAATGACTCAGGATATGAAGGCCGCCAGGATGAAATCCGTGACTGGAAAACACCGGCCATAGATACGTTTGCTAATATCTACCCCGACAATGACTACGAAATATTAATGACTATTCCTGAGTTCACCTGTATTTGCCCCAAGACTGGACTACCCGATTTTGCTGTGCTGCGACTGACCTATGTCCCCAATGAGCATTGTATCGAACTTAAGAGTTTCAAAGAATATACGCTCGCCTTCCGCAGTAAAGGAATCTTCCACGAAAACGTTGTAAACAAAGTGTTGGATGATTTGGTCTCTGCAATAAAACCGCGAAAGCTCACCCTTCAAGGAATATTCAACCTGCGCGGTGGAATTCAAACAACAGTCGAACGATCCTATCAGGCCGACAATAGTTAGCCGGCTCTGCTACTCACCCGAATATTCACAGCGCGAAAGATCGGTCTCATGAATAATTATGCGACTGAGAATCGGTAATTGTTTTTGAATACGAACCCAAAGCCAGTGTGCGAGATGTTCGGTCGATGTATATTTTAGATCTTCAATATCATTCAGATGTGTATGGTCTAGCCGTTTAACTATTGGAGCGACTATTCTCTTTATATCAGCATAATCAATTAAGAAGCCGGTAGTTTCATTTACTTCACCATAAACTTCAATATCGACACGGTAACTATGTCCATGCAAATTGTAGCAGGGATGTTCCTTCCCCAAATGGTCAAGCCGATGGCTTGCTTCAAAACGAAAACGTTTAGTTAATCTTACTTTCAATTTATTTCTTCCTTTCGTTGCCCCATGCCAGCACCTGCAATCTTGGGCTGAATCTAAAACCATGTTCTGAGCACTTGCTGAGTAACCATCCCATACGAGTTAATTGATCGTCGCGAGTTTCTCCTTCGGGCATAAGAAAAATATGTTCACGCGAAATGATCGGGACAAATTCTTTTTCTATCTCATTTATATCATCATGATCGCTTATTACAAACTTAAAATCCGCTCTTGCAGTTTCGCTTAGCTTTCGCAGAACGTCAGGAACAATTCTCTTTGTAACAGCAATATCAGAGTTGGATAGTTTAGGCGAACAGTTCCACCATGAGATATTCTCTAAGAGATCATCAGTAGGCATAATTGTACCATTCGTTTCAACCTCTATAAAATTGAACCCTGCCCCACGAACTGAAATAACTAATTGTGATAATCGTTCAGCATGAATCATCGGCTCACCGCCAGTCAAAACTACATGAATCTCCCTTGGACTCAAGTCATGTTCACTTATAAGCTCTTTAAGTTTAACAGAGATTTCATCCGGTAACATTTCACTCCCAGCCTCAACTTTTCCTGCTTCCCACGTAAACTTTGTGTCACACCATTTGCATCCGAGGTTACAATAATTGAACCGCACAAAGCAGGCCGGGTGTCCCGCCCAGCGACCTTCACCCTGAACAGAATAAAAAATCTCATTGACCGGCAAGGTGCCAGCTTTTCCGTTTTGTTTTGGTTCTAAGCGTGTGTCAGTCATTTGTTATGATCCAGACAGGTTCGCATATTTTGTGGGATCATCAATTCCCGCCGATTCAAAACCAGTTCGCCTCAGTTGACAGCTATCACATTCACCGCAGGCATGACCAAAGTTATCCGGATCGTAACAACTTAGCGTCAGGCTATAATCGACACCGAGCGAATCCCCAAGTTTTATTATATCTGCTTTACTCATTTCAATCAATGGAGCCTTGATAGATATATTCCATCCCGATACTCCCGCCTCAGTTGCCAGATTGGCCATCGTTTCGAATGACTTTATAAACTCAGGTCGGCAATCGGGGTAGCCAGAATAATCAATATGATTCGCCCCGATAAAAATCGACTCAGCT
>JAUVAR010000112.1 GCA_030591625.1 Candidatus Zixiibacteriota bacterium | reverse complement strand
GTTTTGAATTGGAAATTCGATTTGGTTTCCTTGAAATTGTGTAGGTAGTGAGAGACCACTTTGCATATCTCTAACACTTGCCGAACTCGACAGCCTTATGCTCTTGGGAGATATCTCAGGCGATGGTCCTGAAACACGAATAGTAATAGTGCCCGATTCAGGGATAAGTTCAACACATGGCGCATCTCCTTTAAAAGTTGACCTGACACCAAACGGAATTTCAATAGTCTTGTTCAATATCACCTGACCAGTCTCGTTTAACCAATCAAGTTCAAAAATATGCGTATAAGGTGCTGCCACAAGACCCGGGAATGTGAGTTTTTTATCGATCGGTTGCATTGGTGTCGCATCTGATAAGATCACCGCTTGAGCGTCATAATCAAATGTCAGCTGCCACATAGTTCCAACCTTCTGTTCGGCCAGAATAGTTTGTGAGCCGAAGACTAAAAACAATAATAAGAATGTTATTTTTCTCACATCTGCCTCAAAATTATACATTATCAGTTATGCTGTAAATATAGGCCTAAACCGGCTTTATCCTAAGATTTTCTATATTTTGCACGTATAACTTTCAGTTGGGTTGAAATCAGTATTGCTAATCAGACCTTTGATTATTATTTTCTGGTGGAGGTAAATTCATGACCTCGATTAATGCGATAATTAATCGCCAGTTCCTCAGGTGGGAACTTGAGCGCAAAGAGGCTCAAGAGCGACAACATGAACGACCACAGCCAGCCCCAATTGTAACTATCAGCCGACAGACCGGCAGTCGTGGATCATACTTTGGATCACGCTTAGCACAACGACTCAACTATCAACGACTGCACCGTCAGGTGATAGATGAGATATGCGAATCATCGGGTTACCGCAAACGTATTATCGAATCGCTCGACGAAAAATTCCGGAGTGAAATAGAAAATATAGCAGATTCGATTTTCACCGGCCAATCGGTTGACTATTCTGATTATATCAGACATCTCGGGCATGTCATTCTTTCGATGTCACGTTTGGGTGGTGTCATCGTTATGGGGCGTGGTGCTAATTTTATTCTCGGCCCCAAAAATGGTTTTCATATCAGGGTTGTCTGTCCGCGAGAAAAACGGATTGAGAACCTTATCAAATATACATACAATACTAATAATGAAGCTTCCACCGAAATCGACAGTTCAGATTCAGATCGCAAACATTTCATAAAGAATCTTTACGGTTCCGATATCGATGACTCATGCAGTTATGATCTCGTTATGAATTCGGCTCTGATAGATGTCGAAGAGATGGTCGAAATTGCTCAGGCTGCTATACAGGCGAAAGTAAACAAACTCGCCTGGCTCGATCATGATTTGGTCTGAATAGATTTAATGAAATACTAACGGGTCGCAGGAATATAGCTTCCGAGTACACGCACAAAAGTTGTAATCTCACCCAGATGATCGAGTGCTTTTAAAACTCGTTCCTCACTCACCGAACCAGAAAAATCCAAATAGAAATGATATTCCCAAACTCTCTTGCGTAATGGTCGCGACTCAATCCTCAAAAGATCAATATCTCGAAGTGCAAAAACCGAAAGCGCTTTGAACAAAACACCGGGCATATTTTTCATTGAAAATACAATCGATGTTTTCGCTTTTTTCACATCGGCATTTGGCTTTTTCGATAACATAAAAAAGCGGGTGTGATTGTTTTTTTCATCTTCAACTGAACGCTTCAATAATTTCATGCCATAGACTTCAGCCGCATGAGGTCCTGCAATTGCTGCGGAGTTTTTAGCCCCTGATTGTGACAACATCTTTACTGAACCGGCAGTATCATAATATGATATAGGAGCTATAGTTGGATTCGCCTTGAAAAAATTACGGCATTGATCCAAAGCAACCGGATGAGAATATACTTTTGTTATTTTTTTTAGACTCACACCTTTAGGTGCAATAAGACAATGCACGATACGCATTTGAGTTTCGGCATTGATATGTAATTTATGATCAAGCAGAAGATCGTACGTCTTATGAATCGAACCAATCAAAGAATTTTCAATAGGAACAAGACCGAATTCAGCTTTCCCGTTTTGAACACTGTCAAAAACATTTTCAAGTGTTTGACATGGAACCATCTCACGGTTTTTCTTAACGAGTGATTCGGCTGCTGCCTCAGAAAATGAGCCAGCTTCCCCCTGATATGCTATCTTTGTTTTGGCCATATAATAGCTATCGGTACGACCGTACTATTCTAAATCAAAAAATGGGAGAACGGTAATAGCGCTTAAAACTGATCGGTCTGCAACATCACCAAAGTACAGGCGATGACTACCTCAACCCCATTCGCCGTGAGTTTTTTGGCCAGTGAATCATTCTCGGACCCGGGATTAAAAATAATCCGTCTGGGACCAAGCTTGATGATTCTGTCGTACTCTCCATCCGAAATTTTCGCCCCAACATACATTGTCAATGTATCAACCGGCTCGGTTATTTCATCCAGTGATTTAAAAGATGTCATCCCCAAAACTTCATGCCCGGACGGATGAACCGGCACCGGTATATGATTATGCTCGGTCAACATTTTGACGGCTTTGTATGAATATCTATCCTCTTTTGGGGAGGCGCCAAGGACAGCAACTCTTGATTTTTCTGCAGCGTTAGTCATTTTCGTACTCCAATTTCCTTATTTATACTACAGGTAAAACAGTTGCCGGATCAAACTTGTTCTTAATTTTTCTTGAATAAATCGCCGATGTATCAGTGTTGTTTTCTTCAAGGCCAGCCAGGAAATTCTTGCGGTTAACCTCACGCATTTTCATCGCTTTAAAATCTAATTCTCCCGATACAGGCATAACCCGAAACGTCGCCGATACTACCAATCCCAGAAGTCCCCAACTTGGAGAAAATATCTTCACAATATCATATCCCGAAACCGACTTGAAACATACCGAACCAGGAGTAATTATCTCTCCGTCCGCTGTTACAATTTCAGCACTGATTAGATATTTCTTTATAGGCAGATCATGATCGTGAAGTTCCGCCGATAAACCAACCGCGACCGCTCCGCCAACCGAACCAACATACGGCAACGATGAATGCGGGAAATAAAGATCATTTTCGGCCAACCGTTTGTTGAGTTCTTTGAGTGGATACCCACCACCTGCTTTGACATAGAAATCCTCAGGTGCAATTTCCAGAAGTTTATTAAGGCGATCTGTTTTTACCAACAGACAGTGCTCAAACTTTTCACCGACCGGATCAATATTATTCCCAAACCCATTTAGGTACAACGGTTGAGCATGTTTGATCGCAAGCTTGATAAGCCTTGATGCTTCTTCTGCCGATTCAGGATGAAAGGTTGGCAGACCTTTCTGCCAGGTCAGGCGATCAGATGGAAACTCATCTGTCAGCCAATTTTCTATATTCGTTTTAATTACCATAAATCAAAGATAGCTTTTTGAAAGGAACTGTCAACCAATCGATTTTGTAACATTTGCTTAACAAAAGGAACATTTGCAATATAATTTTTTGCATCCAACTGCCGAAATAAGTAATAGAACTATATTATATATATATAACAACTTGTAGGGGTTATGGAAAACGCAAAATTCAAAAAATGTTCAAAGTGTGGTACATGGATTTCCAAGGAAGAATTTATCTCTTCTGCCAAGATTGTCCCTATAGGAATAACCTTTGCTGATGAGTATTACGAAATCAGCCTTTACTATTTTAATCATGCTATTGAGGGTTGTGATACTACTTTGACTATTCCGGTAACTCACTTTGAAGATGAAATTAAAGAAGAAATACCAGATACCAAGTTGACCGGAACCGACCAATGTAGAAATCTTTGTACCGATATCGACAAACACGCACCATGTGACCAACGCTGTCGCTTCGCACCTTACCGCCGGTTCTTACTGATCATGATGAAAAATAAAGGACTGCATGCAGAATCACTCAAAACAGTGTAATAAAAGACTACGATATATCAAATAGAAAGCCCCGTGCGATGATGCACGAGGCTTTTGTATATATAAAAGGAACAGAACGGATTTAGTACATTCCGCCCATTCCACCCATACCACCCATGCCGCCCATACCTGGATCAGGCATGCCGCCGCCTGCAGTCTTCGCTTCCGGCTTGTCGCAGATTACCGCTTCGGTAGTCAACAACAGTCCGGCAATCGAAGATGCATTTTCGAGAGCTGTACGAGTTACTTTGGTCGGGTCAATGACACCGGCCTTGATCATATCTTCATAAACATCGGTCTGAGCGTTGTAACCAAAAGCATCCTTCTCAGACAAGACTCTATTCACAACGATTGAACCTTCAACACCAGAGTTGGTCGCGATCTGACGAATCGGCTCTTCGAGTGCCTTACGAACGATTGAGATTCCCACCGCTTCTTCATCGTTCACTTTGACAGCATCGAGTTTGCTGATCATACGAAGGAGAGCCACACCACCGCCAGGAACAATACCTTCTTCGACAGCTGCGCGGGTCGCATGAAGAGCATCTTCAACACGAGCCTTCTTCTCTTTCATTTCAGTTTCAGTAGCTGCACCAACATTGATAACAGCAACACCGCCGGCCAACTTGGCCAAACGTTCCTGCAGTTTCTCTTTGTCGTAATCAGAAGTAGTATCTTCGATTTGCTTGCGGATCTGACCGATACGAGCCTGGATATCTTTTTTCTCTCCACCACCTTCAACGATAGTAGTATTGTCTTTGTCGATGGTGATTTTTTTGGAAGTACCGAGATCTGTTACAACCGCATTTTCGAGTTTGAAACCGAGTTCTTCGGAAATAACCCGACCATTGGTCAGTGTAGCAATATCTTCAAGCATCGCTTTGCGACGATCACCAAAGCCCGGAGCCTTGACGGCTGCGACTTTGATAGTGCCACGAAGCTTGTTGACAACAAGCGTAGCAAGTGCTTCACCGTCGATATCTTCTGCAATAATCATAAGAGGACGACCAGCCTGAGCAACCTTTTCCAATACAGGAAGAAGTTCTTTCATAGCCGAGATCTTCTTGTCATAGATAAGAATCATCGGATCTTCTAAGACTGTTTCCATCGAATCTGGATCGGTTACAAAGTACGGTGAAACATAACCGCGATCAAACTGCATACCTTCAACAACGTCAAGTGTCGTCTCGGCAGTTTTTGCTTCTTCAACGGTGATAACGCCATCTTTACCAACTTTTTCCATAGCTTCGGAGATTAAGTTACCGATCTGTGAGTCATTGTTGGCAGAGATTGTACCGACCTGAGCGATCTCTTCTTTGTTCGCAACTGGTTTGGAAATCTTCTTGATTTCCTCAGTAACGAACGAAACAGCTTTGTCGATACCACGCTTGATAGCCATAGGGTTATGACCGGCGGTTACATTCTTGAGACCTTCGCGATAAATCGCCTGGGCAATGATTGTGGCGGTTGTTGTACCGTCACCGGCTACGTCAGAAGTGCGGGAAGCAACTTCCTTGACCATCTGCGCACCCATATTTTCAAAATTATCTTCAAGTTCGATTTCCTTGGCAACTGTGACACCATCTTTGGTGATAGTCGGGGCACCGAACTTTTTATCGATAGCAACATTACGACCACGAGGTCCTAAAGTTACTTTGACTGCGTCAGCAAGTTTATCAACACCCACCTTAAGTTTGGCGCGGGCATTCATATCAAATTCAATTAGCTTTGCCATTATAATTTCTCCTGAGAATTTTTTTAAATTTAGCTGTTAACTATGATGGCAAAAATATCTGACTCACGCATAATGAGCATGTCATCACTTTCAACTGTAACTTCTGTGCCTGAGTACTTACCATAAAGTACGCGGTCACCTTTTTTGATGCTCATTTCGACGAGTTTGCCTTCGTCGGAAATACGGCCTGGGCCGATTTCAACGATCTCACCCTGCATCGGTTTTTCTTTGGCGGTATCAGGAATAATGATTCCACCTTTTAATGTTTCGGCTTCTTCGAGTGGTTTTACGAGCACTCTGTCTGCGAGTGGTTTGAACTGCATAAGCTTTCCTCCAGCTCATTATATGTTTGTTGTTTACTTTGTTTTCTATCCACGTTGTTTGTTAGCACTCACTAAGCGCGAGTGCTAACAAACAACATACATTTAATACAAATTCTGTCAACCATTGTTTCACTTATTTTGGTATATTTTGACATTTTTTGACAAATACATACATCCACCTGCCATTTTGGCATCTTTCGTTTCTCGTCTATCGTCTCTCAGCCTTTTATCTCCTGTTATAGAACTGAATATCATGTAATATTTTAAGTCTTAAATATCTTTTCATCTCTGCCGACAATAAAAAGTGACCACTAGATATACACATCAGGAGCACACTTGTCCAAGAAATTAAACTGTTGGGACGTAATGAATTGCGGTCGCGAACCAGGCGGATGCAAAACTAAAGATCTCGGCGTATGTACTGCATCTATCGAGATGTACAACGATGGCATAAATGGTGGGAAAAATAGTGGTCGCCTCTGCTGGTCTGTTGCAGGTACTCTCTGCGATGGTAAAATTCAAGGGACATTTGCAGATAAGTGGAAGCCTTGCCGTCAATGCAAGTTTTACAAATCAGTTTGTGCCGAGGAAGGTTCAAACTTCCAAATCTTCTCCATAGTTTAAAGCCCCCCTATAATTTGACCAATTCCTAATTTAAGTGAATTGCTCAATCCTTTTTTTACGATAATCTCCTCAGAATAATCCCAACCAAATAGGCTTGTTTCCTCCATGTTGTCATGATTGTAGATAAATCTTACCAATAGCCGATAATTAAGAGGTTAATACACCTATTACAACAGGAGACATTTAATGGCTAAGAAGCTCAACTGCTGGGAAATTAAAAAGTGCGGGCGCGAAACTGGGGGGCTTAAGTCAAAAGAATTGGGAGTCTGTTCTGCAGCAACAGACACAAAAAGCAATGGTGCTAACAGCGGCAAGAATGGTGGTCGAATTTGCTGGGCAGTAGCCGGAACTCTTTGTGGCGGCAAAGTTCAGGGAACATTTGCAGAAAAAGAGAAAACATGTCGCCAATGCTCTATCTACTTACAAATTAAAGAGGAAGAAGGACCAACATTTAAGATTTTCAATAATCTAACCAAAACATTGGCCGAGGCAACTGCCAATAAATAATTACAATTCAATTTGAGATAATTCAAAAGCGGTCGCACAATTGTGTGGCCGTTTTTTTTGCTAAACCGCCAGAGCGATCAAGCGCAAACCATCAAGCGTCAAATTCGGTTCAACTATCTTGATATACCGCGAATGATCTTTGATACCCTGAGCAAACCCACCGGTCGCAATAATATTCGGGGTTCCAAAATCCGCCTCTTCGATAATTTTATCGAGCAAGAAATCGACCTGTCCGATTGTCCCGTAGAAGAATCCCGATTTTAACGCCTCGGCCGTCGAACGACCAATCGCCGAGTTCGGTTTTTCTATTCTGATCTCAAATAGACGTGAGGCTCGTTTGGCCAGTTCGGACATTGATGTTTGCGGGCCGGGACAAAGTACACCACCTATAAATGACCCTTCGGCGTCAATAATATCAAAATTCGTTGATGTCCCAAAATCTACAATAATTGTTGGACCGCCAAATTTAGCAAATGCAGCGACAGAATTGGCGATCCTGTCCGCTCCAAGCTGATCCGGTTGATCGATCTTGATCTTGATCGGCAGATCAATATGTGCCGAAACTATTGTTGGGAAACAGCCAAAATATCGCTTTGAGGTCGTCTCAAATACAGATGTCAACGGTGGCACTACCGACCCAATGACAACGTCGTCGATTTGTTCGTTGGCGATTTTCAT
>JAUVAR010000156.1 GCA_030591625.1 Candidatus Zixiibacteriota bacterium | reverse complement strand
GGGTCACAAAATATTCTGGATTACAACAGCCGAACCCTGGACGGCATGGTTAGTCGAACAAGGTGTTGATAGAAACGACATTCTTCAACTCGTTTATGAGCAGTCTGATTTTATTCAACCATCCAAACGTGAGAAAATATTGTCTGAGCTTGTTGGATGTGAACAGATGAATGATGTTACTGTCAATCAGGTAATGATGATGGATCGGTTTATTATGTACAAAAATAAACCGGACATTAATGAATATATGCTTTTGTATTATCGTGACATTAAGAAGTTTCTTATTTCAAAAAGCATTCATCTCGTATTTGCGGAACCAACAAACAGTAATGAAATTATCACGTCGATCGTTTGCAATGAACTTGGTATAAAATTCTTTGCTCCCTGGGATATGCGATATCCAAGTCGTCGTATAATTTTCAATAGTGGCATTCTTCAATCTGAGTTTGCTTGTGAATCGGGTCGGGAAGAATATAGAATTGAAACAGGTAAGCAACTTATAGATGATTTTTTCAAAAAGCAGTCTGTGCCATATTTCTTTAAGAAGCTAAGTAAAGAGAAAATCGTAACTGCAGATAAAGTACGTAAGGTTTCATCCAACAGGTTGGGATTATTGTTCTCCTCTAGCCGTAAGAATCTGACCCATCATGATCTTTCTGAGAGGATTGGTACAGCATTTCACCGTATAATTTACAGCTTCTATTTGAGGCGAATAAAAAGTTACACTAATTTGGACGAACTTGAAGGAAGGCTTGCATTCTATCCACTGCACGTCCAACCGGAATCATCAATTGATGTAAAAGGATCGTTTTACAGTGATCAATTGAAGTTGATAAAAGATATACGACGTTCGCTACCGTTCGATACGACTTTAATAATTAAAGAACATCCAAATTTCCTTGGTCAGCGAGGCCGGACATTTTTCAAAAATATATGCGCTCTTCCAAACGTCAAACTACTGTCGCATACTGTCTCAACGTTTGATATTTACAAGAGACTGTCAATATTGTTCACCGTTACGGGAACAACCGCATACGAGGCAGGTTTGTTAGGAATTCCAGCTATTACATTTGTACCTATGTATTTTGGAGGGCTCAGTTCGATACATTATTGCGGTGATGTGACAGTCTTAAAACAGCTTGTATTCACTCTCCTTAATCAATTCGAACGTGATTTTGAGGCGGATTGCCGTTTTATGACAGATATGATGAATAACTCCCACGACGCGTTTTGGACTAATCCATTATTTGATCCATCTGTAATGGCTGATAAGAATATAGAGAAGCTCAAGAAAGCATTTATTGCTCTAGTTGAATCAATCACGAAATAAATCGCTAAAACTCAATAATTTTACATGTGAAGTTGTTGCAACATATAACTCTTTTGTTTTAACAATTGTTTTACTTGCGCACGAGGTTAGCTTATTGTCATAATTTAGATGTGTTTATAATTTGGTTTCTACGAGATGTAATGAAGGACTTGTGAAATGAGCTATATATTTCAGGACAAGGAAGCAAACAGGGGGAATATCAAGGGAATCTTTGTTCTCGCCTTTTTCCGCACTGCTCAGCTTTTTGCAAGAAAGAAAGGATCACTCCTTTGGTGGTTGGGACTTCCTGTAATGATTTCTTATCGATTGATTGTAGAATGGATCATGGCTATCGAACTTAGGATGGCAACTCAGGTTGGTGAAGGCCTAAGACTTGAGCATGGTTTTGCTCTGGTTGTAAATGACCAGACTGTTATAGGTCGAAATGTTCACCTGAGACATTGCATTACGATTGGATGTGTTATTATGCCCGACGGTTCACAGGGACCTTCACCTGTAATTAAAGATAATGTCGAGGTAGGTGCTAATGTATCAATAATTGGCAAATTGGTTGTTGGAGAAAATTCAAAGATTGGTGCCGGGTCGGTAGTTGTTAAAGATGTACCTCCCAATTCTGTCGTGGTAGGGAATCCTGCACGAGTGATAAAACAACTCGATCAATCATTGATTCAACCAAGTGAGATGGCTGCGCTTGACAACGACTAAATTCAAATAGCTTATGACCCTCGAAAATATCATCATTATCAACGACTTCGCTCATATCAATGGGGGAGCGAGTCAAGTAGCGCTTGCGGGTGCTCTTGCACTTTCAGAACGAGACTTGTGCGTAACTTTGTTTGCTGCCGTTGGACCGATACAATCTGAAATTGAAAAATCGAAGATCAATGTCATATTATTGGATCAGCAAGAGATTGCAAAAGATTCAAATAGGCTTCGTGCTATCACAAAGGGAATATGGAACCGAAAAGCAGCAGTGGAAATGGCCGAACTATTATCTGTATCTGATAGATCTCGTACAGTAGTTCATCTTCATATATGGGTGAAAAGCCTTTCTTCGTCTGTCATTCGAGAAATTATAAAAGCACGCTTCCCGCTGGTTGTTACACTTCATGACTTTTTCTCTGTCTGTCCAAATGGTGGCCTTTTTAATTATCAGAAGAATGAGATTTGTCATCTGCCTCCAATGTCTGCATCCTGTATTTTATCTAATTGCGATAAACGCAGCTATTCTCAAAAGCTTTGGCGGGTAGGCCGGCAGGTAGCTCAAAGCAAATTTAGTAAGATGCCGTCTGGTGTGAATGATTTTGTGACAATTTCAAATTTAAGTGAAAATCTCCTGAGTAAGTATCTTCCTCAAACAACCAATTTTCACCGAGTACGCAATCCTATCTTTATTGATAAACATGAGGCGGTCAATTGTGCTCGTAACTCTGATTTCCTCTTCTTGGGGCGCCTTGATCCTGAAAAAGGTGTTACTTTAATGGCCAGAGCAGCGAGCGAGATTAAAGCCCCAACGACTTTCGTGGGGGAGGGGCCAATGCGACAAGAAATAGCAAGAATTCTCCCATCGGCTAAAATGACTGGATGGGTCACACCGGAGGAAGTTCAAGGGCATATAAACAATGCTCGTGTGCTTGTATTTCCATCACTATGGTACGAAACACAAGGTTTGACAGTGCTTGAGGCGGCTGCACGGGGTATCCCGGCAATTGTTCCTGATAGCTCGGCAGCTGCTGAGATGGTATCTGATGGCACAACAGGTCTGGTTTTCAAGGGTGGTGATAGAGCTGATCTTAGTGCCAAAATGTCTCAAATCTATGATAACAAGTTAGTTGAGAGGCTTGGACAAGCAGCTTATCAATCCTATTGGGATGATCCTGCAACAATCGAAGTCCATACAAATTCCTTGCTTGAATTGTACTCCAAAATCCTCTCAAGAGCAGATAGCCCGGTTGTTTGATTATTAGAAATTAAATCAGTTCAAATCAACCTATATCAAGAGTTTTAATTGACACTGCTTGTGTCGGCATTATTAATTATAGCAGATGAAATAAATTATGTTTTGACTTCTTAAGGAGAACGATATCAAAACTCAGGTTACCATGCGCTCGGGTCGTTCCAAGCGCACTTCAGAATCTATCAAGTATTGCAATCGGTGTGTGATGCCGGAAACCAAACCGGATCTTCATATTGATGAAGAAGGTGTTTGCAACGCCTGCAGAAGTTTTGAAAACAGAAAAGCAGTCGATTGGGATCAGCGTAAAAAAGAGCTGATGACTATTCTTGATAAATACAGATGCAAGGATGGTTCTAATTACGATTGTATCGTTCCTGTGAGTGGCGGCAAAGACAGCACCTACCAGGCAGTAAAGCTTCTCGATTGGGGATTAAATCCACTTTGTGTTACATCAACAACATGTGCGTTGTCTGATATTGGTAGAGAGAATATTGAAAATCTTAAGTCGAAGGGAATTGACTACCTTGAATTCTCAACCAATCCTATTGTGCGTAGCAAGATTAACAGGATTGGTCTTCGCCAGATAGGTGATATTTCATGGCCGGAACATCTGACAATATTTACAATACCGGTCAGGATTGCTTGCCAGATGAATATTCCACTTCTTGTATGGGGCGAGAATTCTCAAAATGAATATGGTGGTCCGGCGGCAGATGCAGATAACAATGTTCTCAACCGACGATGGCTTGAAGAATTTGGTGGATTGCTCGGAATGCGAGTTACTGATCTTATCGGTCAGGAAGGGATAACCAGGAATGATCTTGTTAGTTATGTCTATCCAAGTGATGATGAACTCAAACGGGTCGGTGTGACAGGACTATTTCTTGGTCATTATCTCCCCTGGGATGGTTATGCCAACGCCCTTTTTGCTCAGGGACACGGTATGAAAACACATCAAACAGCAATTGAAGGATCGCTTGTCAACTACGAGAATTTAGACAATTACCAGACCGGTATTCATGATTACTTTAAATATATCAAATACGGATTTGGTCGCACAACTGACTTTGCATGCCTGCATTTGAGGCGTGGAAGACTTAACCGTGAGGATGCGATCAAGATGGTGATACTCAGGGATGGTAAGTTCCCATGGACGTATCTTGGGTATAAAATTGAGGATACCCTCAAAGAAATTGGTATGTCATTGGAAGAATTTATTCAAATATGTGACCGCTTTACCAATAAGCGTTTGTTCAAATGTGATTCACGAGGAAATCTCATTAAAGATGCTGATGGTAACTTGACCAAGATAAACTACGATAATGTCGAATAACCTTTTCTTAAGATGAGTAATGTAGTAATAGTTGATTACGGTATGTGCAATCTTGATTCGATTGCTCGTGCAGTAGAAGAATGCGGTGGAAATCCGACAGTAACCGATCAACCTCGTGAGCTGTCGAATGCCACACAGATTATTCTCCCCGGTGTGGGTGCTTTTCCCGATGGCATGCGTAATATCCGTGAACGTGGTTTGGAATCTGCCCTCAATGATGAAGTGATCGGTAACAAGATTCCATTTCTTGGGATTTGTCTTGGGATGCAATTGATGGCGAATAGCGGGGAAGAAGTAGAGCCAACCAAAGGTCTTGGGTGGATCAACGGTGATGTTGTGAAGCTTAAAGCTAAGGGGGATGATACTCGTATTCCGCATATCGGATGGAATGTCCTGGAAAAAACATGGGATGTGCCAATCCTTGAGGGCATTGAGGAGGATCGTGATTTCTATTTCGTTCATAGTTATCACATCAAAGTCAATAACGAAGATCAGATAGCAGCCTACACTCCTTATGCCGGTAAGTTTGTTTCATCGGTCTGCCACGATCATATTTTTGGTACCCAGTTTCATCCGGAAAAGAGCCAGAAAGTCGGGTTTCAGGTTCTCAAGAATTTTCTTAAATACTAAGCAGGTAAATTAATGTCGCTTAAGATTCGTGTCATGCCAACGCTTTTATATAAAGACCTGGGATTAGTTAAAGGAAAAGGGTTCAACTCCTGGCGACGCACAGGTTCGATTATGCAGGCGATCAAAGTCTATAATATGCGTGAAGTAGATGAGCTTATATTTGTCGATGTGACCGCTACCGGGCAGGAGAGAGAACCTGATTTCGAATGTGTTGACGAAATAGCTGATGAATGCTTTATGCCTCTCACCGTTGGTGGCGGGATAAGGTCAGTCGATGATGTCAGGCGCTTGTTGATGGTGGGAGCGGATAAAATTGCTATCAATTCGGCTGCAGTTGAAAACCCACAAATTATTACAGATATTGCCAAGCGTTTTGGGGCGCAGTGTGTTGTTGTGTCAATCGATTATAGAAAACATGATGATGGCCGGTACGAAGTGTTCACGCACTCAGGTAAGCATGCAACTGGACTTGACCCTGTTGAGTGGGCTAAGAAAGCTGCTTCATGCAATGCTGGCGAGATTCTTCTTACCTCAATCGAACGCGATGGAACAATGACAGGCTACGATGTTGAGCTGACAAAAGCTGTCAGCGAAGCGGTCAATGTGCCCGTGATCGCATCTGGTGGCGCAGGAGAATATGAACATATGGCGGCCGTAATCAAAGATGGTAAAGCTGATGCGGTAGCGGCGGCAGCGATGTATCATTTTACTGAACGTACTCCATTGGAAGCAAAAAGATATTTACGTGAGCAAGGATTCAATGTCAGGTTCTGATCTATGAAATGTGTTATAATTATGCAGGCTCGAATGACTTCTACCCGACTACCGGGTAAAGTGCTAAAGGATGTTGTCGGGCAACCTATGCTGTCACATCAGATCAACAGGCTCAGACAGTGTGAAAGCATCGATGCGATAACTATCGCTACTACAACGAACGATACCGATGAACCAATTATCGCTTTGGCCCGGCAGGAAAAGATTGATACGTTTCGAGGGAGTGAGCATGATGTACTCTCACGCTTTGTTGGTGCAGCAAAACAATTCCAAGCCGAGTTGATTGTTCGTATTACAGCCGACTGTCCTTTTATTGATCCCGTTGTTATCGATAAAGTAGTGAATGAATTAAAAGCTAAATCTGAGAACTATGATTATGCTTCCAATGTCATTAAGAGGACATACCCACGTGGTCTTGATGTTGAAGCGTTTTTTCTTGAAACCCTGACAAAGTGT
>JAUVAR010000172.1 GCA_030591625.1 Candidatus Zixiibacteriota bacterium | reverse complement strand
GTGGTTGCGTTATGATCCAAGTATATATTTTTCAAGACAATATTTCTCTTTCCGTTCAATCTTATCTTTTGACAGACTATAGTCTCTTAGTATAACAGTTAGAACGCGTACAAGATAGTAAAGTGCCAGGCATCTGCAAATCCGTAATCTTCCGTTTTAACACGCCTCGCGTAGTCAATTCTAATTGGTCCGGCCGGAGTCACAAACTGTACACCTGAGCCATAGGCGAAAGCCATACGGTTAAATGAGATATCTTTTTTCTCTCTAAAACCGTTACCCATATCGAAGAAAATCGACTGCCAAAGTGGTATCGATTTCATCAAGCCACCAATGAATGGAAACTTATTTAATATTTGAACCGTTTTCCAACGAAACTCCTGATTTAGTACAAGGGTAAATCTTGAGGCCAAAGGACTTCCTGTCGGATCTTCGAATCGGCCCAATTCATTATAGTTAAAGCTTCGAACGGTGTTGGCTCCACCAAGATAGATAGCCTCATCAAGTGGCACTTCCTCTGTTTCATTAAAAGCGTCTGACCATGATCCTTTTAATCGTGTTGCCATAACCCAACCAGGCCATATTTTCTCAAAACGTGACCATGAACCATGGATAATAAAGAAGTCATTATCACCACCCAAAAAGCCACCAAACAGCTCTGCCGACATATCCAAATTCACTCCACGCAACGGAATAAATATATTATCGCGACTATCTCTCTTGAAATTTGCAAAGATCACACGACGCTGCTGGTTATCGGTAAGTTCGCGCAGAGATGCAATTTGATCTTTAGGGACCCCAGTAATATTAACATGCTGGAATTCGAATCCGAGAATTGCCTGAATTTTACGGCCAAACCTCTTATGAGTTGAAGCAGCTACCGAATATGATTCTTTATCGAAATCGTTTGTTGGGTCCTGAAGCTCAGGTTCGTAATCAAAAGTAACCGAGAGTGGCATTCTTATTTCAACCGGCCATGGCTCCGTAAACCTTATTCGGTAAACATTCGATATCAAACGAGAATTTGAACCTAATGCGAAGGAGTAAGCGACCCCAATTTCATATCGTCTTGATCCGAACAAATTGCGTTTGGCAAATCCTCCCGAAACATCCCATTGTAAATCACTAACTTCAGATTGTGCCGCACCAGTCCTAAAAGTTAAGTTGCGAGTTTTTCGTTCACGAACAACCAACTTGAAATCAGGATTGAGAGAGTCCGAACTGTTTGGGTCTCTCTTGAGACTAAAACTTCTATAATAACCTGACTCAAACAAACGTCTCTGCGACCTGATAATATCTGATCGTTTATATATTTCCCCCTCCGTGAACACCAACTCACGAGCGCCCACATATTCAGGAAAGTTCTCTGCACCCTCGATTGTCGTTGAACCATAATGGACCAAAGAGTTGGGCGAGACATGGAAAACAATCGGAACAGGGTCTGGCCAAACTTGATCATCGTAAGAATATCTAACCTTGGCATAAGGATGTCCGTTATTAGCCAGGTAAGATTTCATATCGAAAATTGCCTGCTGCATATCGAAATGATTTATTGGTTGGCCATGTTTAAATCTTTTAATGATTTTACGGCAACTATAGTCTGTAGGGAAATCAAGCTCTCCTTGCAGTGCGATTGGTCCTATTCTAAAATAACGTCCTTCCTCAATAGTTACCCGCACCAACGCAGTTGAGTCTTCCCCAAGTACTTCCGGGTTTTCTTTCACATTGATATCCAGAAACCCATTCTTTAAGTACAAGAATTTAATCTCAAGTGTATCTCGTTGGTACGACTCTCTCTGGACCCGGTAACGCCTGTCACCTTTTATACGTCTCCACAAATTAACTGTCCGTGAATACATTTGATCTTTGATCTGAGAATCGGTAAAGTAATTATTCCCTTCAATGACGATTGAATCAATAACCGGCTTGCGACGTATCCATCGTAAGAGTGATCTATCCTCGGTGCGTGATGCCTCTGCCGTTAGAGCTAATGCTGTGCTTAATAATAATGCTGTTAGGATTAGTCGCCGCATTAAAACTCCCAATGAAGGTTGAAGCCAAGATGATACAATTCCAATTCATCTCGTCTGCCTTCGAGCATAAGTGAGCGGTTAAATCTCAATTCGAACCCATATTCCTGTCCACTCTGGAACGAGACAGCCGACTGGCCATATACATACATAGCACCCCAATATTTACCTAATTTGACCGTGGTATTGGCAAGTTCGTCGGAGCCACCATAACCAGGATTGATTTCAAAAGTTTCCACCCCCAGCTGACTAAGCTGGCGGGATCCTATACGTGATGCCTGGGATGAAACGAACCGAATCATTCTATCCTCGAAACGCCCCGAAGAACCAGACTCGGTAACAATCCATGGGATAAAGTCCTGATTACTAAAGTCAGTCCCTGAACCAGCTGCATTGATTTCCGGAAAATCAAGGGTGCCAGTAATTTGAATCGTAACATCTTCAACTTCATTGGTTTCTTCTTCTTCGAAATTCGATGTTGCTACTCTGATTGTCGCTTGAATATCCAGACGTGGATTGGGATATTCGACATCCTCAAAAATAACACGACTTCCCGGTTCGAGTTGGAACACTTTGTCAAACAAGTATCCTTTACCACGACGAATTTCAAGCTCCCCAATAAATCTGTAAATCCCATCCTCACGTATAAGATTCAATTCGCCCGCAAACTCAGCATCGATATCTTCATTCTTGATCCAGTAGTTAGATAGTATTTCGATATTAATATCTATGTCCCACAATGACTCGGAGAACAACGATGTCATAATCGGCGACCCTTCATCAGCCGACGCAAAATTCACAAGATACAGAACTGATTTCAGGCTAACATCACCTGACACGGTGGGAGGAGAATCACCTATAATTTTAAGATGCCCCTCTGATACAACCCCACTAATATCTTCGAGATCATAAACAAAGAAGAAATCCTCCTTGAGTTCTACATCAAGATCGTAATAGAGAAGGTCAAGCGTCTTTACTATTATTTCTCCACGAATCACAGCCTCTCTATGACGATTCCGATGCCGTCTATCTTTTTCGTAGGCGATGACCGACTCTATAATAATCCTGTTGTCACGCATCGTCACTCCGGCAGAGTCGGTATAGATCGTATCAACAATATCGAAATATTTTAAAGCTGCATTCTTGATATAGGCGATTCCTTCAAGGTGTGGATCGGTAGGTGTTCCGGTTAGACGAACGTCAGTATAGAATTCACCGTTGAGATTTTCAACTGTAGGGAGGAACAAAGTAACCAATTCAAATCTCTCGTCGCTGGCAGTCATGTGAAGGTCCATCGGTTCCGGCAACAATCTCTCCCCCACATTACTTGAAAATGCAAGATCAATGCGAACAGACCCCTCAATATCATATTCACCTGGGTCAGAATCGATATGTAAATTTTCGATAGTCAGTGTGCGGTCACTGTAATTAAGAATTGTACTCGCATCACCAAGGATTAAATCTTTAAACGTAAGTGAATCAACTGTTCCGGTTGCATGGATAGTAGGACTATCAAACGTCCCTCCAATTCCAGCTTCGCATGAAACAAATCCGTCATACTCAACGGTATCCTCAAAAAGCATCGCCCATGGTCTGACAGGAATTCGTTCAACAAACAGTGAGGCATCCATTGTTTCAGTAAACCCAACACGCCCATCGAGAGTAATTCGTGATCCGTTCCGTTCAAGTCGGCATTGGTCAAAACTGAATCCAGTTGAATCAACATCAACCCTTATTGGATTACTATTATCGAATAACCGATCAAATAATGTTACATCCAGCTTATTTAGAACAAGACTTTGCGGATAGATCCCGTAGTCAAGATATCCATCGGAAACAACATCGGCAGTAGTATTGTTGATAAGGAGTGAATCTATATATGCAATGGTAGAATCAAGTCTAAGATATACAGATGCTGAGTCGTACGGTGTTGCATAGATATTTCCAGACACGAAACTTGAATTAACATATCCGATGCGTCGATGAAGAAAGCGTTCAATTTCAAATTGCGATGTTGCCATACCGGCATAGACACCATATAACCATAACGAATCAGAAACAAACTGACCGGATAGATCGGGGTCGCCGGAGCGACCACTCAATTTGGCGGTAGCCATTCCTTTTCCACCCGGTTGATCAATGAATAGCCTGCCTCGCCAGCGGTCGAGATTTGGCAGGTCAGCCACAATATCAAGATCAATATCCCCTTTGTAAACTGCGTTTCCAGAAACGTTAAAATTGTTTTCGTAATAACTCAATCCAAAACCGGGAAGGAATGAAATCGAATCTCGAGTGACTGTAACATCACCTTTAGCAGCATGAATTGGATAAACATCAAATTCCGAATCATACAAATCAACACCAAACTTCAACACCAGACTTTCAGTCTTAAGTGAACTCCCATTCAGTAGAATATGCCCGCTCAAATCAGAGTGATATGTATTCTTCACTATCTGCAGAAGATTAAAGTTACGAACATCTCCCTCAAACTGATATTTTTCTGGCTTCACACCAAAGTCGATATAACCGGAGCCATCTAAAGAACAATTTTCGAAAGCTGTACCAATCAAGGTATCAAGAGTCAGAAGTTTGTCTTCGACTTTGAACTTAACATGAATATTGTCAAGCGATGCAAACATGAATTTGCCACCAAGATCAACAGACCCTTCAATTTTGTTGCTGTCGATACTTATAGTCCCATTTAAATCGACTACACCTTTAAGATTCTTTCCGATGTACTTCGATAATTTTGAGAGGTCAATTCTGTCAGCATCTATTTGTACACTTCCAACCATACGAGTGAGATTGAGTGCCCCATTCGCCTTGAGACGAGACTCCTTATTTAAGATAGTAAAATCCTGAAAAATCATATCACTACCAGAGTAGCTTATTTTCCCGGCTGCGGCAGCAAGTGAGATATCTTCATGATTCGAATTAAAACGACAATGATTAACTAAAGCAGAGAATGTTCCATCGTCTGATTCTATTCCACCGGCGAAAACTATATCCGAGACAAGTAATGAATCATCTCTACCAATCAACGAAAAAGAAGTTCGATTAACCTGCAGGTTTACTATCTTGAAATTAGGTGGAGTAGTGTTGGTCTCACTCCTCCCTCTTTGAGGTAATATAAATTTCCCGGTTGAATCACTTCGAATAATAATATCTGCCGAGTCGATATAAATATAATCAAAAAGATAATCACGATACCAGAGATTGGAAATTGAATAGCCAAATGTTGCCGAATTTATTCTTGCAAGCTCGTAGTTGAAAGTGGAATCCAGGTACCTTATTGTTATCCCTTCGGCTACCAATCCTGAGATAATGTCTCCCTTGATATTGGCGACTCTTACTCTAAGAGGCATATCGGCACCAAGCAAAGTCTTGATTTGTGAATTAACCGCTCGCTCCAACCCACCAAATACAAACAGGTAAATGAAAATGGCAGCAATTAAAAACAGACCTGATAATATCAGATATGTTGTTCTGCGAATAACCTTTTTCACGAACCAGACCCCAATCTATCGAGAATTTCTACAGCCGAACAATAACCATCTCCCGAGGTCTCCTTCAGGTCATTTATTATTGCATGTACCAATTCCGATGAAGCGCCAACATTGAACGCTCCTCTGATATGCGAATAAAGCTGTACAGGACGGTTTTCCATCATTAAAAACGCGACTATGGAAAGCTCTCGTGTGACTATATCAAGTCCGGGACGAGAAAGAACTTTACCATATCCCTCACTAATCATCCATTCATAAACTTCCGGTGCAATCGGCTCGACCGCATCGCGCAGTCGCTCAAAGGCACCACCATATATCTTTTTACACAAATCTATCCCATCCTGGTGCATTTTGTCAGCCAGTTTAGGATCTTTGCTTCTTGAATCTCTCAACCTGGCTTCATTAGGTAGATGTTTTGCCAGATGCATTGAACCGGTCAACATACGAGGAAAACCTAAAAATAGATAGGACTGAAGCACAGTTTCATAGAACTCCTCCCCTTTAACACCATGAGTTTGCCCCAATTTCAGAGCAGCTGTAAGCAGCTCTTCTTCGGCAATAACTAAAGCAGCCGAATAAATAGCAATGGCTCGTTCACGAGTGAAATTATCCGGCCTGAAAGACTGAATAAGGGAGAAAAGCTTTGGTATGTCGAGGCTCTG
>JAUVAR010000149.1 GCA_030591625.1 Candidatus Zixiibacteriota bacterium | reverse complement strand
TCCTATAAACATATTTTCAATCCTCTATTTGAGGTCCAGGAAATTCTCAATCGCTTCAAGCAGTACAGTTTTATTGGCCATCGAGATCTGCCGTCCCTGTATCGGCAGACCTTTAATGGTACGTGCGAACTTACGAAGTTTAACAACCGGCATCTTCTCCAAATCGGCCATGGTGACACTTGCAGTTTCAGGTGGCTCAGATTTTGGAGTTTCAGGTTTGGGTGGAGCTGGTTTGATGAGAGGTGGCTCAGATTGTGGAGCCGGTTTCGGTTTTGTAATCTGAGGTTTCGGTTGGGGTGGTTGAACTTTTGGTTCAGATTTTTTTGGAGCATCTGGTTTTGGTTTTTCCACACGCACAGTAGCATCAGCTTTGGGAGCACCACCTGTGGGAGCACGGAGTGTGCGAGGAGCAGGCGTTGGTGTCGTGCTACGACTCGGTGTCGTACCAAAGCCAGGTCGTGTGTCATCGGAGTGATACTTTGATATATATCTTCTGTTCGGGAGCATGACAACAAGTTCTTCATCGGGTCGTGCGATGACATGAGCTGACACAAGTTCGCCGATTCTTTCTGCTTCGGATGCTCCCGCTTCAACTGCTGCTTGAACCGCGCCGAGTTCACCGATAATCTTGATAGTCATGAATGCTGCATCGGTGAGTTCGGCTGTGGCAATAGAAACAGCCGCAGCTTTGGCGGCTACATCAGCAGCAGCGATAGCTCCGATTAGTCCTTTGGTCTCAATAAGACCGAGTGCGTTGCTTGTCATGCCACATATTGCAATGGTTTAAACATAAAGACAACAATAATCGGTGCTCCCGAGTGAGTTTTTTTATAAAAAACGCCACCCGCATTCCCCTCGAATGCGGGTGGCTGCACACCAAAGAAAAGAGGACTTCTGAGCACTGGAGAAGTGCTCAGGAGTAAAATGACATTCAACCTTTAAGCAACAGCTATGCCATAACAGGGCGCTGACAGCTTAGTGTGTTGTCACACAACGCGTTACGGTGTTGGCTGGAGTGTATAGTTAAATAATTTAAGTAAAAATTCGTGGGGTTGTACGAATTTGGGCACAAAATAAGCGGCAAGCACCCGAATTTCGAGCACTTGCCGCAACCAAGGAATATTCAAATATGATAAACTGAACCGAATCAGCCGGTGTGAGGAGTAGTCACACACAATAATAGCATAGTCAATTCGAATCAGATAAGATGCTTAATTGGGAGCACTTCCTCCCCCAAACTCTGAGAGCACAATATTGTACCGTTTGAGCTTGGTCCTGACAGTCGCTTCATGAACCCCAAGCAGGCGCGCAGCTTTGCTTTTGTTGCCACCAGCTGCCATTAGAGCTTCGGTGATTAGCTTCCGTTCAAATTCTTCAACCCGATCAAAGAGACTATTAGTCTCATCAGATTGGGCTGAATGCCTCTGATTGCCATCGCTGAAAAGTGATCGGCACAATTCGGCCAGATCTCCCTCGACGACCATTTCAGTCATAATCTGAAGACGTTTCACCTTATTATCAAGTTCTCGGATATTGCCTGGCCAATCGTATGCGACTGCTGCTCTGATCAGTTCTTCTGGCAGTTCACCGCTTTCCGGCAACATATTCCGTTCCTTCATGAATGCTTTCAAAAGCAGTGGGATATCCGACTTTCTTTCTCTGAGAGGTGGAATATCAAACGTAATACCACTCAAGCGATAATATAAGTCACGCCTGAAAGTGCCAGCTTCTACCATCGCATCGAGATTTTGGTTGGTAGCGGCAACTATAATAATATCAATCTCGACTTCACGAGTTGAGCCAAGTGGGATAAGTTTACGCCGTTCGAGTACACCCAGGATTTTTGCTTGAAGCGAAAGAGGCATATCACCGATTTCATCAAGCAACAAAACGCCCTGATTGGCTGCAACAAAGAGTCCTGTCTTGTTACTATCGGCACCGGTAAAGGCACCGCGGGTATAACCAAACAGTTCTGACTCAAGCAGAGTTTCGGGGACAGAGGCACAGTTTATTGCCACATACGGTCCATCGGGTCGGACCAACGAATGGAAATATTTCGCCATGTGGTCTTTGCCAACACCAGTTTCTCCAGTTAGGAGAATTGGCAGATCAGGCCGACCGAGCATCGGAAGTTGGTTTTTGAACTTTTCAATCTCTGGAGAACAGGTGAGATAGTTAAGTGGCGACGGCTTGGTCGGTTCTTTTCTATCTAACTTTCGTTGTCCCAAACTTGATGGTTCAATTTCTGCAAGCAAACGGCCGACTTCGTTTAAACGGGCTGTATTGCCTGAGCGAGAATAAAACTCTTCCGCCCGGAACAGGTATGTAATCCTTGTTCTTGGCTCAAAGAGCTTTGATTGACCGGCTGCAAGGAGAGCTTCAGCTTTTTCAAAGCGCACACCTGATTCATCAAGCAGGTCGATTGCTCTTTTGTACAGCTTGAGCGCATCCTGTTTTTTCCCGGCTGCTTCTGCAATAATCGCTTTGGTTTTCTTCAAAAGGCCAATTTCGACCTTATTGGAAGATTTCTGGGCGATAAGCATAGAACATGAGGCCGTCTTTCGAGCTGAACGGAAATCACCAATTTTGATTTCAAGATCAGCAATCAATCTGAGAATTCGTCCTGTTAAAGTCGATTCATCAGAGTCTGACTGCGATATCGCTCGGGCACGATTAAGAGCATCGCGTGCTTCTTCGAATTTGCCGGCACGCATCTCGAGTTCACCAAGATAGCTATAGTAAATCGCTTCATCCCGAGGGGAATTGGCGGCTACTAATAGCGGGTAGGCTTTGTTCAAGGTTGCTTCGGCCTGAGTAAACTCAGCTTTTTGTATATGGATATAAGCGAGTGACATATTAGCACGTGCAACTTCCAAGTCATCTCCAAGTTCTCCGGAGAGATCGATGTTGATTCTGATATGTTTGAACGCATCGGCGAAGTCACCCATAAATGTCTGGAGACGTCCGATATTACCCATCATGTATGCGAGTTTTTTCTTGTCGTCGAGTTGACGTGCTATTTCGACGGCATCCATAAGGATACGCAGCGAATTACGATACTCGGCGATTGAGAATAACAGTCCGGCCAGTTGGTTAAGGGCACGGCTCTGTCCTTCTAAGTTATCATTTCGGCGGAAGATTGATTCCGCATCCTGCAGCGCCTTACGCGCTTCCTTCACTTGTCCCAGGTTCCTGAGAATTCTACCAAGCTCCATGAATACTTCAGCCATAGCGTTAGTATCGCCATCGGCTGCGGTAAAGGTCTGCGCTTTACGCACAGCTCGCAGAGCAGATTGATGATTAGTGAGGGAAGCATAGGCGCTGGCGACCATGAGCATTGTTGAGCCTGCCCAGGATCCGCCTTCCGATTCGATCAAACTACGATTTGCATCAAAGTATTTGATCGCACCGGCGAAGTCCCGACGATTGATCAGCGACGAAAGATAATTCGCTACTGTATCGCGGAATTCCGGCGACCTATCTGTTTGCTTTCCGTTCATTTAACCATCCTTCCGGTAGATCCAGTTGGAGTGTTAGTTCCTGGCTTTAATTCTTTCTTGTCAATAACCTGAGTGCTTATGATGTAAATATCAAAGTAGACTTCGAACCATCCGATAAAGATCACCGCATCGAGAGCACTAATTCCAGTTCTCGCAGGAATAATTATGATATCAGGGTTTGGATCTATTCCAGGTGATTTGTCGCCTCCCCAAGGGTGATCTTCACCACCTGGATCATCGTCATCACCGCCACCTGTTAATCCATCGTCGCCCAGATCATCGCCACCCGGATCGCCCCAGGGCCGGTCGAGCGATGCAATATTACCACTCGGCATAGCGAGTAGCAATGCAAGCATCGCCAGAAGACATAATAGTTTTCTCATGGTTTACTCCTTGGTTTTATATGTTTGGACTTTTGCAGTCCAACTGATTGACATACTTGATCGTATGACGGAACTTTTTATGAGGGGATAGTTAGTTGGGGAACGGTTCGGGCAAACCGTTCTATACAATTATAGGATACAAAACCCGTTATGTCAAGGATTTAGCGCGGGGGAGACAAAGGAGTTTGATCGGCAGAAAATAGCTGGTGGTAGTGCGAGGCAACCAATGCAGCAAAAAATATCGCCAGAAAGCTTAATTTACCGTACATCCAGGCAGCATCAATACATGTGGATAGTATAAATATGAAAGCCCATCCAAGCAATGCGAGTGATACAGGAGAGGTTGCAGACAGATCTTTCTTCCAACATTTTAGAGCAAGACTATATTTGCGTATCATGAGAGCAATAAGCGCAAATCCTCCAACAATTCCTGTTTCGGCAAGATAGTGTAATAACAAATTGTGCGCGGCCATAATTCGAAGATAGGGAAAGGTTGGATCAAGTTTCAACTCAGGATGGATTTGATACAACAGTTTGTAGCCACCCGGTCCGACTCCAAAAATGGGATTTTCAGAAAACGCGAGAATTGCATTCTTCCAGAGTATCAACCGGTATTGTGCTGTCCCCTGGGGATTAAATGTGAACAATTCTTCAAATCTCATATACACTGAAGTTAGCAAGGTTGGTTTTATTATTAATAATAATCCAAGTGCGCCAACTGCTAATAGTGAGGCATGAACAATCTTGCGGTTGACTATTTTTCGAGTGATGTCGGTAACAGAATAACTTTTTCTTTTCATCATAAATATCACAAACAAAGATGTACAAATGCCAAAGAAAATTGGAGCCCTTGATTGGGTTGCAATCAATCCTCCCAGGACTATCAAACTCCCAATTAAAAAATATGATGCTTTTCTTCCCTTTGATGAAATCCAAAAAGCTACACCTACCGGAAGTGCAACTTCTGCAATGTGTCCAAAGATCGCCAATGCAAAACCGAACGACCTGACTCCTCCACCCATAGCAATAAAATCAAAAATGACTTTACTCGAATGGAACACAGCAAGGAGAAAAAACCAATTCATAATTTTTTTAAGATCCTGATATCGCAACAGTTGAAAGAGAGCAACAAATGTAACGATTAGAAATGTTACCGATATCCATTGCCGGAAAGCAGCAAACGGCCAATAGCCAACTAACGAACAAACAATAATAGCAGCCCAAAAGTACGCATAGTTACCAATTAACTTTGGCATTACTAATTGACGTTCGGCATGAAGAAACGCATCAAGCAAAGCCGCCGAAATTAACAGGAGCGAACTAATATCTTGAAGCCAGATTCCTTGTACGGGAATTATCGCCAACTCGAAAAAGAGAACAAACAGATATTGGTATAAAGCAACACGCGGGAAAGCTACCACACAAAGTGCAAACGGTAAACCTGCCAAGACATAAAAATACAACGGCTTGTTAATCAGTGCCCAGACAGAAATTGAAATATAGGCCAACCCTACCAAAGCAAGGTAGAATGAGACAGCACGAAGGTTTATGCGGTGTGAAATATGATCTGAAATCGTGATTGCGGGCATGCCCGAAGATACATATTTGGAACGAGAACGTCAATTGGAGGTATGACTATACTAAGTAAGAATTGGCGAGATATAATCTTCAATTTGCTCATCTGCATATTTCTATATATATTGTAAAGTAGGATTTTGAATTACAGGAATTTTTTATGGCACTCGATGCAAAGAAATACAGCAAATACGTCAAGGCTTTCGGCGATAGATCGAGGCTTCGGATTATCTCAATGCTTTCGACTAATGAGATGACAGTAGGTGATATTACTACTGAAATCGGGCTTTCTCAGCCAACTGTCAGCCGGCATCTTGGAATATTACGAGAAGCTGACATTGTCATCGACAGGCGTGATGGCCAGCTTGTCTATTACAGCCTAAACAAAGATGTAGTAAAGACTTGCTGTACAGGATTCTGTGATTGTCTCGCTATTCCGGTCCCGGCTCCCCGCAAAAAATAGCTTAAATCAGAAGAATAATTACCTCAAAGTGATAATTTTTGAAACTTTTATCTATATATGCGCATATAACTATATGTACATAAGACGAAATGTGTTATTCTAATTGTGGTCTGGTAAAAAGGCCTGTCATGTAGAAAATGAATAATTGAAAACAAACAGGAGATGTGAAATGGAAAAGGAATTTGCCTCAATCAGGTTCACCGAAACCGATAACGGATTTCGGGTTGATGTTGAGGGAGAACATGCCAAAGAGATGCTCAAATGTGGCTGTGCTCCAATGATGGCGTTTGCATCGCATAAAATGTCATGCTGTTGCCCGTGCTGTGCTCCACAAAGCCAATCATCTGATTGTTGTGACACAAGTTCAGAAAAAGATAAGTCTGACAAATAATGTCATACACTCAATAAAATTCCGGACAGATTTAGATAGTTCCGGTGCAGAGTTTAACTATTAACAAGGAGTCTGTTATGCGTAGATTTTTAGTTCCAAGAGTAGCGCATTGTAGCGATGGCTGCATAAGCTTGTCCCGGGGATGACATAAAACTTCCCAACAAGACAGTTCGGCTCGGAAGAGATTTCTTTTCCGGGTCGTTTTTTTTTGGAGTATATTCAATCATGCTCAAAAACATAAAATCTATGCGCTTCAATCTCATGGAACTCTCGGGTGGATTGGGTGACCTGGGGACATTTATACCTCTGACCGTTGCGCTTGTAATATCAACAGGCATGGATATTTCTGTTATTCTCATTTTTGCAGGTTTGATGAATATAGCGACCGGATTTGTTTTTGGACTTCCTAT
>JAUVAR010000331.1 GCA_030591625.1 Candidatus Zixiibacteriota bacterium | reverse complement strand
CTGACGGCTCAAAGACAGTTCTTAATATACTCGGGATTTCAGGTTCAGGTGAAGGTAGAAAAGTTAAAATATATTATGCTTATTCAAGTTTAATCAATGATGAATTATTCTTTTAATATACAATAGAAATATTAATGGGGGCAGAGGGCAGGTTTTTGATAGCTGCCAAAAAGATAATCTATCAGATTTGTTAAATCTGTAATATCAACTGTTTGTTCGATATCTCCACTAATGTTGGCAGCAGGGAGACAGGCAGGTGTTCTGTTGGTGATAAATAAGTAATCAATTAGTATTGTCAGGTCATTTATATCAACCCAACCATGGGGGTCAGCATCAAGATTCCCCGTTCTGTCCTCACAACATGATTCAGGCGGATCTGATCCAAACAACCACCTGACAAATTCTTTTGATTCACTTTCGTTCATGTACCATAAATGAAATCCAAACAGGAAAGTTTGTACACCTTCTCGTATTGTTTCTATCCATATAGCTTCACCTTCAAGTATAGAGACATAATAGTTATTTGTTCTTGCAACATGTGTAACAATGGCATCGTCTGATGGTTTAAATACTGAAACGGCAGATGGAGAGTTAGCCAGCCAGAACATATAATAACTATTATCAAATGGAGTTCTTGACCGGTCAAACGAAATAGAAGGAATAGCTGGTCCTCTTGGTTGGGCATGATCAAAGGCCAACAGGGTATCTAATGCCGGAAGCCCTCCGTTCATAAGATAATAACCAGTGCCTGCGTAAAAAATAGAATCGAAACCGAAGAAACGAGTTGGCAAATCACCTTTAGTTTCCCACCAGGCAGCCTGACTGTTGATTGTTAGTTGAAGGTATGAAGAGAAATTCCCGAAATAGGCAATCTTCCCACCTGCAATAAGATATTTAGTTATACCTCGTACTCTGTTTTCCCAGTAGTTGGTAATAGCTTCGTCAAGAATGCCATCATCAATAATAATCATCTTGTAGCGTGTGAAATCATGCCAGTCGATACATTCTCCGCTACCCGAAGGGCAATTGAAAACATTGGATGAATCTGAAACGGAATAGATATCAAAGTCATATCCTGCAAGAATAGCGTTGTAGAAATTAGTCAGGGTGTCAAGTGTCACAAAATTATCAACTAATGTTGAATAAGTAATCACGAGGATGTCAGAAACCGCTTCAGCGATCCGTTCACCATGAATAGAATTTGAAAATTGAGTTTCGAAACCGTTAGAATCTACAGACGTAATAACATATACAGCCGAATCACCAAATCTGTTGTCAATATATTCAGATTGGTCTGCTCTTACTGAGTCATAAGGCTTGATAGCATAATAGTACCATGTCGAGTCATCAATCTCAATAATGTCAACGGCATCAATTGAATCTAACATAAAGCCCAGATCGTAGAAGGCATGGTATTTTTGATCGGCTTCAAATGTATAGTCGAACTTATAAATCCTATGCCATTCGATATTATCTGCCGGTGAACGATTCCATTTTAGTGTAAGTGGTTGTTCCCCGCGGGCAAACATTACAGTATCACGAATAGATGGTGCCAATTTTCTTCCCCCGGCCTGAAACAGTATTGGATTACCAACATCACCAATTTTACCGTTCGATATCTGAGCAACATTGAATTGATAAAAATTCAAATCATCAAGTGAGTCTGTCATGAACTGTTCTGTTATGGGAATCGGTATTGCAGGAATTAATGTTGGGGACTTAAACCAGGTGGGCAGCACTCCCGGATAGGGGAGGGAAGCGTTATCAATTGGAGTTACGTATGGTTGATATCCATCGATTCCATCAAATACCCACGGGTCCCAAATAAATGATGTGCGGTAAGATGAAGCATTTACAATTCGATTGCCTGTTACCGGGTTGAGTGGATTGGCGAGAACTTGAGCAAGTGAATCAGCGAGTTCGAACTGTTGATCAAAACGTCCTAAGTCAAGAAACTCGGGATAATGTTCGGGGAATAGCTGCATAAGGCGTTGCATGTCCGGTCTCATGTGTACCGAGTCGGGTAGCACATAGCTAAAAATAATACGTTCGGATGCACCCGGTTCAATTTCGAAAGTGCCGATTGAAAAGAGAACTGTAACATCATATCCATCTGATATATCAAGTTCATCAAGTGATTCAGGTCTTGGTTTCCATAGTGGGTCGTTGTCACCTATGAAACGGGTTTGCCATTGATCGTAATCCCATTCGGGTTTGTGCATTTTATAATATTCATCGACATCACATTTGTTGTAGTAGGGACTGGCTTGCCATTCACGTTGTGGAAATTCTGGAGTAGGACGCAATTCTGGAGAAAATATGGTTGTATAATAAGTGCGCCAGTTGAAGTTCGGACGATCTGCATGAAAGCTCGATTTTAAATACTTTATACCAAGTCCTGCCCGACAAGACGCAGTATCTGGAAGTTCTCCCCATTTTGGGTCGCCGTCATTATCAACAAAGTAAATCGCATTTTGATCGGGCAATGATCCCACCATATCATCACGCAAGTAGTTTACTATAACTTCGATATTAGCATCAATAGTTAATCCAAAGTATCCTCGGTGTATAGTTTCTGTTCCGATGTTGGTCATCAATAGATCAAAGAGAATAATACGGCCAAGACTTTCGGTCCTCCATACATAACTCCGGTTAACAACATTCAGGTTCATAGGGATATGTTTGTTATTATAGTCTCTGCAACCGTCATAACCGTAATTATAGTATGACTGGATAGTATCGCAAAATTCAGCTCTCATGCAAAAGTCCGCCGGCCCAGGGATCTGTGTGATCGACCCTAGGTTGTATCGACTCCTTAATTGGTCGGCTTTAAATTCATTTAATGATACT
>JAUVAR010000225.1 GCA_030591625.1 Candidatus Zixiibacteriota bacterium | reverse complement strand
GCAAAAGAAGTAGCTGAGCTATTTTTAAGAGAAGGACGTGAAGTTGTTTATACGCGTGGTCGTGATGCCTCCTCGGAGCGACATTATATTTCAGAACGCCCACCTCTCTTCCCGATGGACAAACCTGTTATCGTCTTGGTTGATGCTGGTACTGCCTCTGCCTCAGAAATCGTTGCAGGAGCGCTCCAGGACTGGGATCGAGGTATCATAATGGGTACAACCACTTATGGTAAAGGTCTTGTTCAGCAAATATTCCAAATTTCCTCAGACCAATCATCTGCCTTGAAATTAACAACGGCCAAATATTATGTCCCTTCCGGACGCTGTATCCAGAAACCAGAAAAACAGGGTAAGATGCCGGCCAATCATGCTGCCTTAGCAGCTGATAACGAAGATGGTGATACGCTTGTCGTTGCCGAGCGTGAAATATTCTACACCAACGGTGGACGTATAGTTTATGGCGGTGGCGGTATCGTTCCCGATGTCGAGATTGATCCAGAAACCTGGCAGACAATAGAAATCAATCTTGAACGCAAATCTATGTTCTTCGATTATGCCATCGAGTATGTCACTAATAATCCTGATGTAAAACCTGATTTTACTGTTACCGATGAAATCCTTGCCGACTTCAAGAAGTTTATAGCAGACAAAGATTTCTCCTACAAATCGGCCCTTCAGGTTGCAGCAGAAGATCTGCAGAAAGTTATCGACGAAGAGAGCGAAACAGAAACTTTCGAAAAAGCTCTGACTCAACTCAGCACTCTTGTTGAGAATGAAAAAGAATCTGATTTTTCAGAATCGATACGTTATATCAAGAAAGCTATCAAACGTGAAATAGTCTCTTCGATCGCCGGTGAGCGTGGTGTCTATGAAAATATTACATTGCGTGAAGACAAGGCTGTCAAAAGAGCTGTTGAGCTTCTTCAGACTCCTAAGAAATATACTGAGTTGATGAAAGCAGAAGATAAACGCACTGAACTCTAAATCAGCACTAAATATCAATTAGTAAAAAAGCCCCTCCTAAGAGGGGCTTTTTTTTATTCAGTTTCAACCGGAATCATTGACTGATGACCCAATTCAAAATGTTTGAGCAACCAGCGTTCATCATCAAGTTTAAATGTAAGAGTGACGGCTATTTCCTCTTCAGGAATAGAACCTATTATAAAGCAATCGATACGAGCCAATGTCTTGGTGTAGAACATTTCAGCTTTACCGAATTGAACGAATTCAAACCCGGTTGCATCTCTGCTAACAAACGAAAGTAACGAATCTGAACTCTGTTCGTAGTCATCAATATCTGAAGACAACAACGAATCTATAGCACTTATCTCAGTTGACTTAACAGCAACCTGAAGTTTATAGAGAGCATCTTTCAGTTGTGGAATTCGATCACGATCAGGTGTCTCTTCATCACACCCTGTAAATGAAATGAGCGCAACTATCATGACCATCAACAATGAAATTTTGATTATCATATTGCATCTACCTTGACATCGCAAACTTATACATGCCGTTGCCATTTCTGGTCAAAGCACCACGTTCAACCAGCTTATCAACAGTACTTGATGCAAACATATTCCAGAACCAATATCGCTCTGCAATCGTTACTTCTTTAAATCCAAATTCTTGTGAAGTTGCAGAAAGACCAGCTCTGATTTCATCGAACACGACCTGTGATCCCTCAGATAATGCACGTAAGGCAGGTGCGACAACAGCCGCCGAGACCATAAACGGCTCTGGAGTAAAGTTGGCTCCATAACGATAATCTTGCATTTCTCTCAATATTTTCCTTACCATAAACCCTTCGTTGCATTCAACAACCGGGATATTGTCACCAAACCTTATATCGTATTGTTTGGTTTTCCTGTTCAGATAGAAAAAATGATGCCCCGAATAATTATCTCCACCCTGTACTGCATACATATATTTCCCGAGATTTGCATGACACGGGTTAGTTTGTTTGAAAATTGTAAGAGGCTCTTTGCCCGAGATAAATGCCTGACCCAGCTCAAACCACATTAACAATCCTGCTACCGTTGGATATTCCGAATAAAGAGCTGCCCCACCACCCATAAAATCATCTTTATCGGGAGAGAGAGTACCTGCCTTTATCATACTATCAAGAACGTCTGGATATCTTATTAGATTTTTTGCAATCAGATCAGCCATTTTATCCGAGGTAACTTCTACAATTGCTTTGGTCTTTTTAGCTTGTTCGATTTTGAAAACAGGAAATTGGTTTCTATATGTACCATCTCTTTGGTAGAAAAGAGCACCACTAATAACCATTTCAGACATCACTCCTTGAACATAACTAATATCGGCATTAGTCATCGCCGCTATCTCTTCAACAGTTTTACCTTCACTTATTAAGAGCGGGAGAACATGGGTAAATTCATTATCCCAAATTGGATTATTATCAACCATCGGTGGGAACATGACTGTTGATTCAAAGTATGATGAGACTTCGTCGGGAACATTAAAAGTGAGTTTGAATTCCTTTTCGAATATTTTCTGTGATGCCATTAACAAATCAAGCGTGTCAATTACATCGAATATTCTTATATAAAGTATCGCACTACCATAATTACCAGGCACTTCAACAGTTGGATTTAACATAACTGTCTCGCCGGGGATAAGGGGGAAATGCGAATGCACAATCCGTGATGGACTCAGATATGTTCCCTTAAACGAAATCTCAGTCTCGACCGTAGCAAAACGGAACCAATCAGAATTGTTGGTAATTTCAAATTCGGCTGTCTGTTTCCCCCAACTAAACGTTGGTGTTGCAATATTTCCAACAACCAGATCATCCTGTGCCGTAAGCGGCAATACTGTGACAATAATTGTCAGTAATGTTATCAGTAGAATTCTAAACAAGTCTTCCTCCTATTTAACTCTGCGACCAGCCAACTGACCACAGGCAGCATCAATATCTTTTCCACGACTTTTGCGAACTGTAACAGCAGGCATCTTGGGATACAACTGTCGGGCAAACCAATCAACTTTTTCATCTGTTGGACGCTCAAAATCGAGACCGGGAACCGGGTTGTACGCAAGTATATTTATTTTACATGGAACTCCATGCAAAAGTTTAACCAAAGCTTTAATATCTTCAGGCTTATCATTAAATCCGGCAAAAAGTATATATTCTATTGTAACTCTGAATCCTGTCACCTGAGTATAGTATTTCACCGCATCCATCAATTTATCTAAACCAAAACTGTCAGCAACTGGCATAATCTTATGTCGTTTTTCCTGTGTTGCCGCATGGAGCGACAATGCAAGCTTCACCTTAAGACCACTATCAGCCAGCTTTCTAATTTTAGGGCTAATACCAGAAGTTGAAACTGTAATCTTCTTAGCACTCACCATAAGGCCTGCTGAATCAGTTATAATTTTGATCGCTTCAACTACATTGTCGTAATTCTTAAGTGGCTCCCCCATCCCCATGAAAACAATATTTGTAAAACAGTCATTGCCGTACAAATCTCTCAATGGAATAAGCTGTCCGAGGATCTCACCTGCTGTCAGGTTTCGCATCAATCCAAGAGTACCGGTAGCACAAAAATGACAACCGAGAGCACATCCAGCCTGCGATGAAACACAGACAGCCTGACGGTCAGCATCCGGAATAAGGACAGTCTCTACATTTGTTGAATCATCGAACTGAAACAGGAATTTTTCGGTACCATCGGTCGATTTCTGACTTTCGATGATTTCCGGATATTTTATTTCAAATTTGGTTTCTAATTGTTCTCGGAGCGATTTGGAGAAATCGCTCATGAGAGAAAAGTCTTGCATACGTGTATTATACAGCCATTTATAGAGCTGTCGGCCTCGGTATTTCGGCTGTTTCAACCGGACCATAGTTTGTTCGAGCTTGGCCAAAGAATAGCCAATGAGATTTTTTTTTGCCATAGCTAAGGAATTTACGCGAAATTCCCTTAATAGCAAGAGGATAGTCAAATTTCAATCAGACCATAATCCCTAATACAATAGTTCTAAGAATTACGACAGCATGATTCTATAAGAAACCACTATTTCATCAATACCATTTTCTTCGATTCAACAAAGTCACCCGCAGTCAGGTTATAGAGGTAAACACCGGATGTAACAGTCCGTCCTAAATCATCACGCCCATCCCATACGACCACCTTGTTCCCGGCCGAAAGCTGTTCACTCACAAGAGTACGGACAAGCTCGCCCAGGATGTTATAAATTTTCAACTCCACATGTCCGGAGCGCTTAAGCGAAAACTCGATCTGTGTCGTAGGATTAAACGGATTAGGATAATTCTGACTGAGCGAATAGCTTTCGGGCAGTTCCAAACTGGTGACATCTTCGACCGCGGTTGACGCATCAACGATCAGAACCAACTCGGGGCCGATGGCACTGATTTCGCAATCATTGATAGCTGAAACAGAGAATCTATATTCACCGGGAGTATTGAGAGTCATTGTCGCCTGCGAGCGGACGTCATTGTACATCAGTTGGCCTTGTTCCCATAGTCGATAGAGATCGGCATCGGGGACCGCTGTCCAGCTTAACGTAAACTCCTCTCCAGCCTTTGCAGGACTGTGATCCGAGACCGGAGCTTCAGGAGTAACCAGCGTTTGCTTGGTCACAATTCTCAGGCGTTGGCTGGGATCAGACCATTGGCAGCCATTTTCAACCGACAGGTAGTATTCGTGAAT
>JAUVAR010000104.1 GCA_030591625.1 Candidatus Zixiibacteriota bacterium | reverse complement strand
TGCAAGCATGTCAGACCCCGAAGCTACAGTTACAGGTGCAGTCCATTCCCGATTTTGGAAAAATGAAAGTTTCAACTCGGTTGTATCATCATGTTTTTCAATCCATGAAAGAACAACTTGTCCGTCCGGGGTTGTAATAACATTCGACTCACCCGAAGATGAATCAGCCGGTGAACTAAATGGTGTTACCGATAGTGTGAGAGTTTCGGGCAAATTGTTGCACGAGCATAGCAAAGCAATAGATGCAGTTGCTATAATAATTATAGTTATGATAATATTGTTTTTCATAAAGAAAACATATCAGTATCATAATCGCTCGTCAACCGAAATCATCGACTAAATTGATAGATGATCTCTCTTCACAAGTAGGCCAAGAGTCCTGTGCTCTTGACATCGCGAAGCGTAATTCCCTTTGCCACTTGGACGTAAGCGGTTTTGACAAATGTTAGCTGTCTAATTTCGCAACGACGCGAAGCGGTATAGACACACGATGTGTGCTATTTCTTCTTCAGCATCGGCATCTTGATCTTATGCTTACGAGCATTCTTCTGTGCATCAGGATAACCTGCATCGGCATGACGCATAATTCCCGTTCCCGGATCACAGGTCAGCACACGATTGATACGTGTTGCCATTTCGTCGGTACCGTCGGCAACAACAACCATCCCGGCATGAATCGAATTACCAATCCCAACTCCACCACCATGATGAATCGAAACCCAACTTGCACCCGAAACAGCATTGAGCATACCGTTGAGCAACGGCCAGTCAGCGATTGCATCCGAACCATCAATCATCGCCTCTGTCTCACGATTTGGAGATGCCACCGATCCACAATCAAGATGATCCCGTCCGATAACCACCGGAGCAGATATTTTCCCACTCTTAACATAACTATTTATAATGTCGCCAAACTCAGCGCGTTCACCATAGCCAAGCCAACAGACTCGCGAGGGAAGTCCCTGGAATGGCACCTGTTCACGTGCTTTGTTGATCCATCTGACCAGCGACTTGTTATGTTTGAATTTATCGAGAATAATTTTATCGGTAATATCAATATCATTGGGATCACCCGAGAGAGCAGCCCAACGAAATGGTCCGCGTCCTTCGCAGAACAAGGGACGAATAAACTCCGGCACAAACCCCGGATAATCAAACGCATTGGGAAGTCCACCCGTCTGAGCCTGTCCACGAAGATTGTTGCCGTAATCAAAAACTATTGAACCAGCTTTCTGGAATTTTATCATCGCAGCACAATGTTTGACCATTGAATCGTATGAACGCTTGATATAATCGCGGGGGTCTTTGCGACGTAATCGTGCCGCATCGGTGATCGTTAAGTTCTCAGGAATATATCCACCCAGTTCATCATGCGCCGATGTTTGATCGGTAACGATATCAGGAATCAAACCACGTCGATAAATTTCTGGAAACATTTCGGCACAGTTACCAACCAAACCGATAGATATCGCCTCACCCGATTTTGTATATTCTTTTACAAGCTTGAGTGCTTTGTCGAGTGTCTTTACTTTTGTGTCGCAGTAACCCTGTTTCACCCGCCGGTTGATTTTCGATTCATCAATCTCAACAACAACGGTGACAGCTCCAGCCATCTTGCCGGCCAACGGTTGAGCGCCACCCATTCCGCCCATACCACCGGTCAGGATCCATTTGCCTACAAGACTCCCACCAAAATATTTGTCGGCGGCCGCCGCAAAACATTCGTAGGTACCCTGGATGATTCCCTGCGTACCGATATAAATCCAACTACCGGCAGTCATTTGGCCATACATCGTTAGACCGACTTTTTCCAATTGACGGAATTTATCCCAATTGGCCCAGGCTGGAACAAGATGCGAATTGGCGATCAGAACCCGTGGTGCGTAGTCATGAGTACGGAATATCCCAACAGGTTTGCCCGATTGCACCAGAAGCGTCTCATCATTTCCGAGAGATTTGAGCGATTTGACAATCCCTTCATAAGATTCCCAATCACGAGCAGCTTTGCCCGTTCCTCCGTAAACGATCAATTCACTTGGGTTTTCGGCCACTTCAGCATCAAGATTATTATTGAGCATGCGAAGGGCAGCTTCCTGATGCCATCCTTTGCAGGAAAGTTTCGTACCATGCGCAGCTTTAACAGACTTCGGTTTCATACAGGCTCCAACTACAGGTTAGGAAGGTGAATATACAATCGTAAGTCGCTCCCGTCAATCAGGATGTATGCTCTTGAGTCAGATCGTTTTATAAGCTATAATTAGCCTATGATTACTCAAATTGAAGGTAACAGCGTCTCCCTGCGGAGGGTCCAGAAGTCCGATGCACAGGCGATATACGCAAATATCCGCAATCCGCAAATTGCACGAAATACGTTGATACCATTCCCATATACCCTCGATAGTGCCGAACAGTTCCTAACTGCAGCCACAAGAAATTGGCGAATTGGAACCGGCTACCATTTTGCAATTCTCTCAAATGATACCGGAAAACTGACCGGTGTCTTGGGTTATCAAAATATCCACGACCCACACAAACGAGCCGAAATCGGATACTGGCTTGGCAAACGGTTTTGGGGGAGAGGCTACATGACCGAGGCGGTAGAGCTTGGTGTCAAGTTTGGATTCGAACAATTGAAACTTAATCGTATTGAGGCCAAAGTCTTCACACATAATATTGGTTCATGTCGTGTGCTTGAAAAATGTGGGTTCTCACTTGATGGACAACTGCGTCAATCAATCAAACGCGGCACCCGCTACTACGACGAACTCGTCTATTCACTGTTAAAGAAAGACCGTTGGTAGGTCACAGCTACTTGCAACCTGGCTTAATTTCATATACATGGTATGGACAAATGTGCACTGCATTTAGTGCAGTCAATGTCATCAAATGCCAACGACCTGATTTTAAATCAACCCGCCTTACCTAAAACGTATCTCCCCACCATTGGTCATCTTTATTGTACCTTTAGACCTAATACCAGCTCGATAGTTACCGAGGGTAAGAATTCTCGTCCATAAACTTCCCTCCAGAACTGTGATCCCATCAGATGCAGTTGAGGATAGTTTTGACAACGGCTCCCCGTAAACACGAGTACCACTGGCTATAGAGAGCGGAGAGGTAGCGTAGGCACTCGATTGCAGCCAGTAGACATCCGGGTTGCTCGATAGATTACTATTCCAGTAGCCTTGGACGTATGTATTGTAGGCGGAAAAATCCGGAGTGAAGAAAAATTCTATTGTACTGCGGGCCAAACCGATATCAGCTATGAATTGATCGGCGTTGTCGTAATATAGATCGGTTATCGCCGGATCGGTTAGATTGTTGCATCTGAACTTTCCTTCATCAGCAGAAAAGTCAGCTTCATCCGGAGTCCCTTGCGCGTTAAGCGCTCCTCCGGGACGATATATGTAAACTTCATCAGGTGGACCATCGGCGTTGCCATTGTACATAGGATAGACTCGGTATATAATCAAACCTGAATCCGGAATTGTTGATTCAAAAGTTCCGGTCTTCTGCCTGTATTCAATTACGAAATGCTTATCATTTATCGAAGACCCCACACCAAAGCGGTAGGCCTGTCCGAACTCCGAAGTAGCTGGATTTAATGTATAATATCCAGCCGTGTCAATAACAGGGACTGTAATCCATTTGCCATATTTCTGTTTCAAGTGAGAGAGCATATGGTGTGGCGGATCACCTTGCTTCTCCATAAGTCCCCACGACCATACCGGTCTTAAGTACCCAAGTCCCGAAGTGTAATGATACAAATCAGGTGCACCAAGACTATGAAAAGTCTCGTGACACATCGTTCCGATATTGAAAGTGGTCTCAAGCATTAAAGCATAAGTGTACACTCGTTCGCCATTAAGCTTCACAGTATATGTATCGAGTGTCCACTTGTGCGGCCACAAGAGCTCACTCCACCCGTCGGGTGACCCGGAGATAACAAAATTAATCAAATCAACTCTATTGTCATTGTCAGCATCAATATCAAGAGCCGCCGGTACAGCACTTTCAATCGCCGCTACCGCACCACGAAGCAACCTGTGTTCGCGAGTTTTGCGAGAGCTCTCTGATTTGTAGCCATCTGGATTGCTAACTGAGTTGTATGGCTGATAGTAGGCACGCGGAAGCGTATCTTGAAAAGATAGATTAACGTTGGTAGCTGTTGTTGGGTAGAAGGATGCAAAAATGTCTAATTTGTTAAACGATGCTTCTCGATAGTAATTAAGAACTGAACTTACACCTGCTGCACTCGAGTTAAAACGAGTATCCCATGTCGAGCGGGGCAGCGCAAAGACAGCTTCTTCGTCAGAGAATCGTATGAAAATAATTATCTGTTCGATTGTTCCGGTGTGAGGAGTCGATGAGACACCGTAAGCATCACCGTACTGCTCCCTGCGCTGGTGATACTCTTCGGTGGGTAACATTATCTGTTTCTTAAGTCCTAAAGTCTCCGGTTCCTCCTTTTCAGCTACATAAATCGTTGGAATAATTTTACCATTTACCTTATCTGCATAAACATAAAAGCCTGTCACAGGATCTTGGATTATCACATATCCGTCTTCATCGTGCAGAAAATTATAAAATTCGTCACCCGACGCAAAACAATGTAGTGTGTCACCATTTGGTTGAATCAGTCGCTGTGGTATATTCTCAAGTGGAGCCGCCATAGCTAAAACAACAGGTAACAACAGCAGTAGAAAGATTGTAAATATTATTAATTTCATGGTCATCTCCTTACTGCAATGTTACGAGAACGAGTATTTGCCCGGATTCACCTTCAGCCATCGATTCCATTGCCTTACCCAAAATTGATCCATGAGCTTTCTGGCGTTCTTTAACTACCATAGCATAGCCCGGAGTAGGGGAAGTAGTTAAGAGATCGCCTGCTTTGATCTCACCATATTTAGCATCGACATTACAATAAACACGTCCCGCTAATGCAACATCATGATCGAATTGCCCGGCCCCCAGCCGAACACCTGAACCAAGATCGTTTGCGCCTGCAACAATACCGGCAACTTTCGAATCGTAAGCTTCATCACTAAGCTTGAGTTCGCCCGGATTAGACTCGTCGATCACAAGTACTGCCCCCGGACTTACTTCGTCATTGTCATCGTTAACATCAAAACCTTCGGCGTAGTCGAGCCCTTTGCCGAGCTCCATAACGAGTGTCCCGGTGGTTTCTCGAATAGCAACATTACCGTATATATCGGCGGCGTATCCGGTGCCATCATGCTGGACCTTAATACCACCATCATTCTTGACGGTGAACACAGGATGCCATCCACCGGTCCAACTGTCGCACCGTAAGACATTTCCGCTGCCTTCCTGACTGAGCAGCACTGTATTATCGGTCGAACTTGCCACCACGACCATACCGATTCCCGCAGCTCCAGTATTTTCAACATAAACAGTCGAACCATTCGGACCCTGGAGAGGTGATTCGACGTACAACTTGTGTGTTCCCGGATCAACAACATCTCCCATCGCAGTATTGTAGGCAAAACGTTGAATAGCTGTGAATGTATTCTTCTGTGTAGTAACGGCAGCAGTACCTGCGATCTTTGCTGGGTCGATAGCTGCGTTGGCAGCAATATCTGCATCCAAAATAGAGCCATCATATATCTTGTCTGAGTTGACTGCATTAGTAGCAAGATTTCCCTGCCGTACCTCTCCGGATCGGATATCGTGTGACATGATTGTGCTATTCATTATATGTGCAGAAGTCACCGCCTGATTCGCAATATCTGCTTCGGTAATTCCATCATCCTGAATCTGTTCAGTACCAATCGCATCAATTGCCATCATTGAAGAGTCAACTCCGTCCTCAGCAATCGACAGAGTTATACTGTTGTTTGAACCACCACCTGTTAGTCCCAAGCCAGCATTGACAGTACTTATCCCTCCCGAACCACCTCGATGGGCAAATTGGGCAGTGTCTGAATATATTGATCTCACTGCATAAGGTGACATGACAAGCTTTGTCATTGGTTGAAGAGGTTTGTCATCATTAATTCTTACCGATAACCAAAGTGGATAACTCTTATCAAAAACTATAGCAGGAAGTTCGTTAGTAACTCCAATCATACAATTGAGCTGCCCATTCATTATTTTTACTGCCTGACCGGTATTTGCCCAGACCAGCTCACTCCCGGCATTATCTCTATAGAGCGAAAAGTAAATTTTATACTCCCCTTCTTCGAGAGGTTTTCCTTCGCTATTCGTAATTAATCCCTGATAACTAATTAGGACTGTTTCAGGCGCAGCATGGCCAGTCGAAACAGTGAAAAATGGAAGTATTACTGCAAGAGTTATTACAGTCCAAAAAATACGAAAAATCATAGGCTTACGCATCTATCCCTCCAGTCAGGCAGAGTTGCATGTTCTGTTGTTAATCAAATAAGTATATGTGTGTATGTATGTCCTGTCTCGATTTTTAAGGTAATAAAAATACTGGACAAAGCAAGTACTATTTGTGTTGTATCGATAATCACTTCCGCACCCCACCTTTAGGTGGGTTTACCTTTTCCATAACTGCCTTCACAAATAAATCGTGCTTGTCGATCCGTCACACACGAGAAGACAAGTCTCTCGTAGGGCAGAACCAACATCCATTGATCGGTTCTGCACTTCTACCTGCCCTTTCAATAGAGACTCTTCTGTACCTCACCTAAATTAACTGTGTAAATTAAATATTACGCATGTATTTAAACATTGACACAGTAGGTTTTTTTATGCTATCTATTCAATGAATATAAATTTTTTAAATCGTTATTATAAGTACCACAACAGTTTTTAACTTCAGGAGAATACATTATGAAAAAATTATGTAATTTTATCATTCTCACCCTAATTGTAACAGGCTGTATCGCATCTGTATCGGCACAAACACAGAAACAACCTTTAATCGGTACTCGGGCAGGAATTGGTACCGATTTAAGTTTTGGTCTGGCTTATGGTGCTGGTGTAAACTATTTGCTTAAGTCCAAAACTAACTCACTCGAATTAGGAATTATCCTTTTCGGAGGAAGTTTTAGTGAAACTTCAGAAGAAGGCATCCATACTTACGATGAAACTACAGATGTTTTAGTTTTTGCCCTCATGGCTAATTACCTGATCGGATACACACCCCGACAATCAGGTAATTTCTTCATAGCAGGTGCAGGAGTCGCAAGCGTTGGTATCGATTGGGAAGAACGAAGTGCAACCGATGTAAGCCTTGGGCCGTTACTCCCGGGTGGAGGTAGTATGCAATCCGAAGATGGTTCCGGAGCTGGAACAATATTCAATCTCGGCATTGGACATACGTTTGTGGGTGGACTTGATATACGAGCCGAAGTCCCTGTCATTGTATCGTTCGCAACATATGAGAAAGCATCAACCGTCATCCCGACTTTCATTGTAACAGCCGGAATGAGATTTTAGAATTCGTGATAAGTAACGGGTTTCTTTCAATGTTTTTTGGATGGAACCCGTTTTCTATTACTTCACCAACCGCACCGTTATCTCATCCGCCAACAAAAGAGCATCTGACGACAATCGCAAACTGTCCTTGTCAGATATTAGATGACCTGATTTTACAAATAAATCAAACTGCTCACTATCGAGCTTCTCTTCGATAGTCGTTCCGAACTTGATTCTGAATCTGTCACGATTGATACCATCACGTGTCCTAAGCCCCAACATAATTGTTTCGATCAAACGTTTCTCAAATGCTGGTTCATCGGTTATCAATGGACGTTTACGATCTTTCAACGACGAAACATACTCTTTCATATTATGACAATTCGCAAACCGACGACCCGCTATAAACGAATGCGCCGATGGTCCAAGTCCGAGATAATCATCCCCCATCCAGTAACCCCAATTATGTTTACACTCATGGCCCGGCTTCGCGAATGAACAAACTTCATACTGTTCGTAACCATCCTCGGCGAACGAATCAACCCCGGCTCGGTAGAACGCCGTAGAAAGGTCATCATCCGGCAACACAACCTCACCGCCCGCGACTTTTCGTCCGAGAACTGTACCTTCTTCGACTGTTAACGAATAGAACGAAATATGCGGCGGCTCGAGTTCGAGTATCTCATCAATATCTTTTGCAAACAGTTTACTATTTTGACCGGGCAATCCAAATAACAGGTCAACCCCAAAACTCTCAAAACCTAACGCATGAGCCAAATACGCCGCTCTGTGAGAATCCGAAGGAATATGCCTTCGCTCAAGCAACTTCAATGCACGCTGATCGAACGACTGTATCCCGAACGTCGGACGAGTTACTCCAAACGATTTGATCTCTTCAAGAAACTGACGCGTCACCGATTCAGGGTTCGCCTCCATCGAAAACTCTATCCCCGCCC
>JAUVAR010000231.1 GCA_030591625.1 Candidatus Zixiibacteriota bacterium | reverse complement strand
TTGAACTGGGCTGCAAGTACAAAGGTGATCCAAATTGTTTCACCGATGCAGGTTTTTTACATTTTATGCTGGGTCATTATGATAAGGCACGAAGTATATTAAAGCAGGCTCTTGAGGAAAATGCTCTTCCGTTTGTAGCGCATTATTATCTTGGACTGGTAGAAAGTGCATGTGGTAATGAAGAGGAAGCTAGAGTTCACTATTTGGAATCACTCGCTGCTCTAAAAGATTATGATTTTACTCATTCAGAAAATGTTCCGATGCAAGTTTACCTTGCTCTGTCACAGGCTGGTCTTGAATTGGTCGTTGAAGCACGAGCGACACTTGCAGAAATTGATGCACACCACCCACACGATGGTGAAGTGCTCCGCAATATGGCCAGATGTTATATGCTTATTGGCGATCAAGTAGAGGCGGAACGTTTATTAGAGTTGGCCCGTGGCACTAAAGGAGGACCAACAGACAAGGAAATTGCACTCGACCCGCACTTTACCGCCTTTAAAAACAGTGCTTAATGATTCGTTTTAATATCTGAATAGATTTTAATTTCTCCTCCACTGCACAATTCATCTCTCTTGATCAGATCAATACAATTCTATAATACCATTTTAGCATTATTATGTAAATTAACAGTATTTGCAAGACTAGTACAATTTATGAATTATCAGAAAAATAATGCAGAGTAGTATTGAAGGAATACTTGTTAATGGTTCAGGGAGTATTCATAGCTTTAGCTATAAGAAGAGAGAAAAATACATTCAGTAGTTCCTTTTGCAGACCTAAAAGTACATCAAATTGAAAAATAAATTAACTTAATTGATTTGGTCGAATTCGTCTCATACTATATTATGTTAGGGAGTCGATTTTACCGATCATATTACTTCTGGTACGCCTTACTGATATACAGGATTCGGGAGTGTCAGGCGACGATTCGGTTCCGGCACGAGTAAATAAATGAATACATCCATTACTGAAATATGGTCACGGGTCTTAAACGGAGATGCCGATGCCTGGGAAGAGTTGGTGTCTGAGTACACGACGCTGGTTTATTCTGTGGCGAGAAAGCGTGGACTCAATCAGGTCGATGCCGAAGACTGTACCCAGCAGACATGGATGGCTCTCTATACCCAGAGAGATACTATAAAAGATGCCGACAAATTGCCTAATTGGTTGGCTAGCACAGCATTCCGGCGGGCTATGCGAATTCACCGGAGTCGCTATACTCGGGAAAAAATTGCCCAAAACAGCACAGTTGGTGAGTCACCAATTACCCCTGATATGCATTTGAGTCTGATTGAGCGGCGGAAGATACTTAAAGAGGCGTTTGAAAAACTTGATGAGCGCTGTAGTGTTCTATTGCATTCACTATTTTTTGCACTTGAAGATAAATCTTACGTCAAACTCGCCAAAAAGCTTCGCATCCCACTCAATAGTCTTGGTCCCACCAGAAAACGCTGTTTAGAGAAGCTGAGAAAATTATTAAAAGATTATGATGAGATATGGTACTAAACATCCGCCCGGCGGAACTACCTTTATGAGATAAGAATATGAAACATCAAATAAATGACATAACAGCATCCGATGGCAGAGCCAATCATCAAGTGAGAATTTAGATCATGCGAAATAGTACTCACCCCAACAAATTTGAACTTATTAGTTCAATCAGATCAGATGATACATCGTGTGCAGATCATATTAGTCGTTGTGAGCTTTGCCGAACGGTTTACCAATTGTTGAAATGGACAGGAGCGGATAAGGGTCCTTTGGTCTGGGAACCATCGGAAGAATTGGTAAACCGCAGCAAAGCGATAGCTCGCATTGCGCAGTCACGAAAGCCGGCACGAACCGTTGTTGGTCGGGTAATATTTGATTCGTGGGGCAATAAGCCAGCATTATCTGTACGTCAGGCTCCAGTTGGACTTGAACGGAGACTTCGTTTTGAAGCGGCTGACTTTATTATTGAGATAGTGGGAGCAAGACAGGATTCAGGATGGGATTTTGTCGCGCGTGTATATAAAGATGGTAAAGCGACCCGCCAGTTTGTTATGCAAATAGGATCTAAGAAACTGCACTTGAGTGAGGGTGATTGTTTCTTTTGGGAGTCAAAGCGTGAACCGCGCGGGTTTAAACTACTTTCGGAATCATTGGCGATTGAACTGGGAGCATTGCAATGGTAGAAAAATCCGATCGCATGGTCAGAGCAGCAAAAGTATTTATTCGAACCGGTAAAACGGGACGAAATGATCTGCAGCTATTGGCTGAACAATGTGATCGTTTGGTTCGGGCCGAAACTCAAAAATCATTTCCAAATGCATTGGACATGGCTAAGAAAATTGTTGTTCAAGTACGACGACAACCGGAAATGCCCCTGCAATTAGCATTAAGATCACTCGGATGGGCAGCTCATGTGAGTGGCAAATATTCTCAGGCTGAAAAGGCGTATTTGGAAGCGCGTGAGCTTGTTATTCGTATTCCTGCCATTAGAGCACGGATAGATCGTATTCTGATTGATACTTATATGTACAAAGGTGATCTTGATGAGGCGAAGCGACGAGCACAATCATCTATTTCAACTTTCCGTCGTATCAAAATGAATGATGAAGTTGCCAAGACGAGAATAAATTACGGCAATCTTTTTCATCGGCAGGATCGCCACAAAGATGCAAAAAAACAATACAATCTGGCGCGACGTCAACTTGAACGCAAGAGCGGTCATGATCTGGTACTGGGTCTCAACTATTATAATCTCGCCAACACGCTTGTTCAATTGCTCGATTTCCCAAAAGCATCCCAATACTATTGTATGGCAAAAGAACTCTTTGGCAAACTTGGGTTCAAATTATATGTAACCGAATGTGAATATGGTTTAGCCTGGTTGTCCATGCTGGAAGGGGATTATCATCTCGCTTTACGGGGACTGGACCAATGCGAAAAGAATTACTATAAAGCCGGTCATAAAAAAGGTGTCATGTTATGTCGTCTTGATCGGGCGGAAGCGTACCTCGGTTTAAATTTATTTAGTGATGCATACTCAACTGCATGTGATGCCGAACGTCATGCCAAACGTTTGAAGCTTGGCTACGAAATGTCGAAGGCGGCATTTTTTCGGGCCAAAGCGGCCCATGCATGTGGTCATAATCGTGATGTAAAGAAAGCATTGCTACGGGCAAGATTGGGCTTTGCGGGGGAGAGAAATAGTGGTTTTGAAGCTGCAGTAAGATTATTTGAAACTCAGATACAGAATGGCCGGAAGATTGATCAGCGTGTATTCAAATCAGTACGCCGTCTTTTTTCACGAGCACAACTTCCACTCTGGGAAGCAATTTGTGATCTGCATTATATTGTTGATCGACCGGCTGACATGAATGTTCACAAGAGACTGGCCGCAAACAAGGCTGTTCAGTCGGTGCCACACCTTTTGGCCAGATGGCAAACGATTTTAGGTGATGGAGAATATCTCAAAGGTGAAGTAGAAAAAGCGGTTGAACATTGGACTCATGCTGCCAATGTATTAGACATCGCGCGGGCCAAACTTCCACCGGTCGAAATGAGAGCTGCATTTATGCGCGGGAAATCTGACCCGTATGAACGAATGATATCGCATGATACCGAATCAAATCCACAGCGTGCAGCAATTTGGGCCGATAGATTTAAAACTGCCGGTGTTTGGGCGGCGTCTGCTGATTCATTCTCTGGAATGAGTGAACGAGGGCGGGTTGAAAAATCGTTAGCAGAATTGTCACGTCAGGTTTCAGCCTTGTCGGGTCAATTAGGTCCGATCACTGGTACACGGTCCGGGGTAGCTCTGGGATCACACCCGGCTCTTCAAAAATTGCATAAACAGGTTCGTGATAATTTACTGACTCTGGAATATGAAAAAACCGGCACAGGGCAACGCAACGAACAATTGATAACTGACATTCGTACCTATTCATCAAAGATGCCAATTGTGCAATTCCATTTTGAGCAAAATGATTTAATAGCTTTTATTCATTCGGCGGGAGAGACGCGAGCACATCGCTACCGTGAGGGTCGTAGAAAAATCAGACAGATGATCGGTTTGTGGCAGATTCTTCTGAGTCGAACGCTTATTGATGCTAACCTGCGTTCTAATAATGATCAACAGGATGAAAATAGATTGTTCGGAGAGTTGGGTGATTATCTGTGGGCACCACTTGAAATAGGAAAAAGATCCAAACGAGTGTTGATTGTTCCAGATGGTGCGCTTGCAAACCTGCCATGGCCTGCTTTATCGCATGACGGTGAATCGTTGATTGCAAAACATTCGATCTGGCTCTCTCCGACCCTTCAGCATTTTGGACATGCCACCAGATTAAAGTGCCAAGGTGACAGGTTCGGTCTGTTTGTTGGGGAGACAAGCGATCTTGGCCATACTCGCGATGAAATAAAGAGTATTTTGAAACTAAACCCGAATGCACATATAATTGAAAACTGTAAACGCAGTGATGGGCCGGATGACGGTGAGTGGTTTGCGTGGCATTATATTGGACATGCGAGACATCGCAGCGACAACCCTTCTTATTCTTCATTGTCGCTTAACGATGGTCCGCTC
>JAUVAR010000304.1 GCA_030591625.1 Candidatus Zixiibacteriota bacterium | reverse complement strand
GGCAGTCGATGTCTGAAATCTACTGGAACTCATGGTCACTACTCTCTCGGTCAAATGACGGACTCTTCCGTTCAAGCAAGGCTACCGGGGAGTCGGAAATTGCGCGACGTCGTTGGTGATTGACTCGTCGCAGTTTGCGATGATCGGACCAAGGCGGCAACCCTCGCCTGCCGATCGAGTGTTTTGGCTTGTCTTTAGAGACGAAGCGATTCCATTGCTGGAGTTGGCAGACATCGTCAAACTCGATGTGCGAGCGCACATGTGTGAAGAGTTGTCTTGCGTGCTCGCCTACGAGCAAGGATTCGTAGGAATATCAGTACTGATTACTTCTTCAGATGCAAAAATTGCAACCGGACTGATATCATCAAAATATATCCCCTCTTCAAGGACATAGCCATCTGTTGAATACGAAAGACGAATCCAAATTCCCTGACCAACATACGCCGACAAACTAAACGTTGCCGGTGTCCACCCACTTGAGTTGCCGGTTATTCCGTGTCCTCTGTTGTTCCCGTTGGGATTGGATGAAGTTGTTATATTTCCTTCTAAAGTTGTAAAACTTATTCCATCGGTGGAAACTTCTACATATCCATAGTCCCAATCAGTTTCAATATCGAACCAAACCTGACAATTTATTTCGTCACCCGGACCAACTAAAAATGGGTGGGTCGATGTCAGTGAATTATTGAGTCCGCTTGCATAACCGCCGAACAGACTTTTAGTCGCTGAGTACGCTCTATCAGCTACTGCCACAAAACCGACATTATCCCAAAGGTCTGTGTTATCTCCCGGATCGGTAACTGTTGCCGGTCCCCGGAGTTCTGTTAGTTCGTACGCTACCGCCGGATTGGTTGCATCATCATGCGTCCATGTAACATCATACTGGACCGAATCAACATTAGGAGCTACAAAAGCAGTTGGTGGATGGGGAGGGCGTAGTACTTCAAGATTACCCGCCGAACGAGTCAGGAAAAGATTTGGTTCGAGATTCTCAGATATAAGTTGAGGTATCCTGCTGGGGTCCGGCCAGAAACCATCCACATTTGAACCAACTTCAGGTGTAAATGAGAAATTCTTGTTCTTGGTTGTTTGTTCACCATAACACCAGTCGTCAGTGTCTCCATTCACTGTATAGAGAATCCATCCCGGCCCTGGATTATAACCATTCCAACTACTAACTGAATCACCCATCTCATTGAATATCGCTTCGTCCGGTGTATATTCTCTAATGTATCCCCATGGCCAGAGCAGAAGGTTTCCATACGAATGATAGAATATCGTAATATCAAACTCATGGCTTTCAATGAACGCTTTTATATTTTGTGACTCAGGTTCTGAAAATGGTCCCGTCCCGCGATACGTTTCACCATTCGTAATAGGCGATGATCCTATATCATCGTAACCCCACATGTAACCGAAATTTCTATTTAGATCAACACCATAAGTGCCATCACCATTGTCGCGACGATTCTTGCGCCACATCCCGCCACCGGCAGGATCAGAGACTTCATTCTGATAATAACCATCCGGATTGTTAATAAGGATGAACCAAATTTCACGTGTATCAACCAACTCTGTTATTTCAGGATCGATCCCGTAGTTATCTGTCAAATGGTTCATAAAATGTAGGAGAACCAACGGTGTTATAACTTCACGGGCATGAATAGCGGCAGTGAAAAGTATCTCCGGTTCATCTTCATTGACATTGGGATTATCTGAAATCTTGATCGCATACTGGTTCCTGAGTTCAATCGTTGTCCCGATGCTTTGACGTGTCGTAATAATTCCTGGATGATCGGCAATAATCTGATCGACCGCCTCATAGACTTCAGACAACGTTTTATACCCACCCATATCACCCAAACCAGCACCCTTACTTGTGGCGATACGCGAACGATAAAATTCAGAAACGTCGGCATGGATTATTTCAGTTGTAAATCCAAGACTTTGCACAAATTCTATTTCTGAATCAGAAGCAATTATCTCAATATAACCTTCACCACGGTAAACAATATCAAGGCCTGAGCTGAGTAATTCATTCAGATTTGTTTTTGAATCAATACTGATTTTCGTTTGGATTTTCCTTGCTTCCGATGCAAGGCCTGACTGGCCAGCCAGAATTAGGCATAACCCGAGGACAATAGCAATGATAGATCGGTACATTTGGGCTCCATTTAAGGCGAGAAAGGGTATCGCTTTAATATAGTGATAAATGGAGTTTCAGCAACAGATATCAACTCAGCGGACTACTCTAAATTCGATATTATGCGATTAAAATTATCCTGATCAGTAGCCCCTTCTGTATTGATCAATAGAACCTTAGGTGAGTGGTTGTTCCCTGTCATTGCATAAAAATCCGAACGATTGTCATTGTCCGTTACAGCCAATAATGCTCCAAGTGATGCAGCACCCGACTCACCCGATATTATCCGGGGGTCGTTCCCTTGGGGATAATAATATTTACGCATTGCTCGTTCGGCATACTCATCATCTATTGCAATAAAAGTATCAAAGCTGTTTTTAATTATTTCCCATGCAATCATCGATGGTGTCTCACAGTTGAGACCGGCCATTATTGTCTTACCATCTGATCTGGCTGACCTGATTGAACCATCTTCTGAATTTGCAGAAGCAAACAAACAATCAGCACCAATAGGTTCTACATTGATAAGCACAGGGAGAGAACGGTTTGTTTTACTCCTATAATATAGAGCTGCCGATGCAGCCAGTGCCCCTACTCCCGATTGTATGAAAATAAGATCAACCATACATTCCAAAGCATTCAATTGCTCATCTATTTCATCAAAGATAGTTGAGTATCCTTCAATCACCCATGATGGTATATCCTGATATCCTTCCCATGAAGTATCAGAAATCAATTGCCATCCATTCTGCTGGGACAAAGCGACAGATTCTGCAACAGCTCGATCATAACCACCCTCAACTATCACAACCTCGGCTCCCTCTTTTCTTATATTCTCAATTCTCTCATTAGCAGTTTCTGAAGGAACAAAAATCTTTGACCGACACCCAAGCATTCTGGCAACCCATGCAACCCCTCGCCCATGGTTACCATCTGTAACAGTACAAAAAACAGGGAGTGATTTTTCTTTCGAATGGAGCAATTGTCGTGTCTCTAAAAATGGAAGGACAGCTTTTTTGTCGCTCAAATATTTTTGGGCTATCAATTTCGAAATTGCATACGATGCACCCAGTGGTTTAAACGATGAGAGCCCAAATCGGCTTGACTCATCTTTTACCAATACCATGCCAACACCAAGCTCTTTGGCAAGAGTAGGAAGTTTTTGCAGGGGAGTAATCTCGTAACCTGGAATAGAGCGGTGGAACTTCCGTACTTGTTTGGGATTATTCTCTGTTTTCAGACTATACTTC
>JAUVAR010000178.1 GCA_030591625.1 Candidatus Zixiibacteriota bacterium | reverse complement strand
CTCCAAAAAGTTGCGAAATTCGTTTACCAAACTCCGCCATTATTCGTAAGCATTTAACAGTCAACAGGTTATAGCAATTTTCAGGCGAAGCCCGTGCTGGTTTAGTCCGGGTTGCCGACGAGGATGAAGCCGCCCCAGAAGAGTGGATGTCCAGAACGGCCTCGATTACGTTCATATCTAATTCGAGTGAGCGAAGCTTCTCTGAGGGCATTGGCTCGTGACATACCGCCGAGCCAATTACTATAGAAATCAGTCATCATCTTTTGGGCGGCCATATCAGGAACTTTGAACATGCTCATCAATGCTGCGTCTGCTCCAGCCAGCAGTATAGCCCGTCGTAATCCAAAAACACCCTGACCTGTTCTAACTTCGCCCATTCCAGACTGACAGGCAGACATTACAACAAGCTTGGTCTCTGAAAGATTAAGACTGGAAAGCTCCAGAGCGGTTAGGATGCCGTCATCGGTTCGAATTATATCCGACTCGTCCGAATCGAATGAACGGTTGGCACCTGCTAAAACAAGACCACTAAACAGAAGAGGATTAAACGTCTTTCTTGTCTCCTGTTCTGGCTCACAGTAGAAGCCGTGCGAGGCGATATGAAGTATCGTCGGGGAATATGAGAGTTGCTTTAAGTTTGTTTCGTTCGCTCTGATTTTATCGTATGCATCAATGTTCTGGTATCCGTGTGACACAAGAAGCGACTCAACAGCCTCACCTTCGACTACTGATTGTGGAAGGGGAGCGTAATCGTCACCAAGACAATCAATTTCGTTCAACGTGCCTCTCAATGGAATAGAGTTAGTTGTGGATGAGAAATTAGCGAGCTGATGTGGACGATCGTGATCATCGTAGTTGTCGTAATCAGGAGAGAAAAAGAGGGTGGCAATCTGATTAGCAGTTTGTTCCGGCGTAGAATACCATTGGAGAATGTCACGGCCTGACGTGACCATGCTAATTGCCATTTTCTCCAGGAGGAATGTTCCGTTAGTATCTGAGAGAATATTAAATGATACGAGGTTGAGAAGGCCGTCGGGAGCAATAACCAGCTGAGTACATGAACTATGTTTTGTTAGTATAGGAGCAATGATTTCATTGTAGAGTGTGCTGCTTTTATTTTGAATTGTTTCGAACGATGGTCTCTCACGACCAGAATAGTATTCGAGGGGAGCAGCTTCCATGAGAGATTGCAATTCTAAAACATGAACATCAATTGGTTTTGACAATCCAATGTCGGTTATCCTGAGGCCATCAGCTTTGGTTAGCGAGAAGGCGAGATAAGTTGGAGGGCCATGACGGTTCTTCTTAGAACTGAACTGTGTGAAATCAAATGGCCTGAAGCGAATATATTCGATCAAGATAAGGCTATCAGGAAGCTTGTTAACAATATCATCAATCGTCACTTGCTTTGTATCAGATTCAATCGCATAGAGTGCACAGAGGCGACTAAGCTCCCGTTCCATCTGGTCTTTTTCAAGAAACAGCTTATCTACTGTTTCATGTGATGAGATGTTTTCTGATTTTGTCTTATTACCAACAAAGATATTGGAAATCCGGGTGCAAACATCTGAGTAGTTTTCGAGCAGAGTTGTGAAGGTCTTGTTTTCAGAACAGTATGCGTTCTCTCGTTCGGCGGCAATAGCATCAATTACCACTGATTTACCGTTTAGGATCATTTCGAAGGCAAGCTCGATAACATTCGGTTCATTCCGATTTAAGGCTAAAGAAAGTAGAGACGATTCAATTGGAGTGGCGAGGTTATTGTATGAGATCTTCTGTTTCTCGGAAGTATAGCGGAAAACGATTGAGAGGTATTCAGTCTTTCGGCGTTGTATGTCTGCATAAATTTCAAGGGCTTTATCTGTGCTGTCAGCGATAGTCAGGAGTCTGGCGAGTCGTGTTTGGTCGTGGAAGACATTAGGTGAGTAGCGATAGCTTGCACGCAATCGACCTTCGTACGCCAATCGAGCCATCTTGATTGCACGAGGCAAATTTCCGTGTTGTTCTTCAATTTTGGCTTGCAGGGCATATACTGGCGGTGCTTTGGAATGATACTTACCCAAAGTTCTGGTTATAATATTCAGAGCGGTATCATTAAGAACTCCAGCCTCCTCATACTTGTCCTGAAGGAATTGATTGAATGCAAAAGCAGAGAGTGCTCCGGCATATCGATAGTCATTGATGCCGTTTAACTCTTTTTGATTATCTATAGCTTTTTGATAAAACTGTTCGGCCTTTGCATACTGACCCTTGTTACGATATAGTTTTGCGAACATACCGTTTATTTTTATTACCGAAGGAGAGTCTTCGCCTACTGCTCTGATTCGCAAATCTTTACCCCTGACGAGTAATGACTCAGCCCTGACATAATCCCCTGTAGTCATTTTGACTTGTGCAAGGTTGGTGAGGAGGTAGGAGAACTGGTGCAGTGCTTTAGTTTCTATAGGTGCTATTCGCTCAAAGACTCTGATTCCTTCTTGATAAGCCGCTTCGGCTTCTGAATGATTACCGAGAGACAAGTGGTAATCGCCAAGCATTCTCCAGCACCGTCCAACGTAAGGATGATCTTCGCCACCACTTCGTTTCCATGTTTCGATTGCTCTTTTCACCAATGGCACCATCGTACTTCGAGAATCTGACCAGAAGTAGCAAAACCCAAGTTGGGTAAGACAGTGTGCGACCATCGTGTCATTTTGGCCAAAGGTTTTTTCTGCCAATTCGAGAGCAGCAGTCATTAATGTGATGCCTGAATCGACATCTGCGGGTGTGCGTCGTTTGAACAATTCTTTTTGAATTGAGATTTTCTCGGCGATAATGAGGCGGACTGAGTCGGGTGCGAGTACGGACTCTGTTTCAGCCTTTGTATGTAGTGGCAATATGATGCAAGATAGAATCAGATAGACGAGGCAAAAGTTTATGTAATTGCGGATTGTTCTCATACCTGTCTATTCCGCCATAAAATAGAAAATCCGTAACGGGGTTGTCGAACCCGGTTTACTAATTTCGAGTCGATGCCGTCCCGGTTTTAGAATTGAGGTTTCGACAATAATTGCTCCCATACCTGTTTTGGAAAGATCATTGAAGTTTTTATTCTCAAACAGAACTTTTTCATCGGGAGAATATAACCTAATCTCTAATGATTCTGCACCGGCTAATTCTTCCGAAGCGAATGCGATCTCGAGAGTTCCATTGATGTCGAGATCAACGACCGATTGAGTTGTACTGCGCAGAGGGAGAAGTATTATTTTCTGGCTTGGGTCAGGCAGGTCATTTGGGCTAAACATCATGAAAGATGGAATAGCAACAGCCATGACCAGCATCGCAGCAAGTAGATACTTGGTGAAGTCGAAGCCAGAAGAAGATGAGCGGGCAGACGTTTTCTCTGTAGTTGCATCTTCCATATTACCGACAAGAGCGATCTCCTCTTGCAGTCGGTTTGAGTTTCGTAACAATGAAGCTGGTTGTGAAAATGACTTTGCGATCTGGAAACATTCGTCGCACTCGTACAGATGTTCTTCGACTCTTGAGGTTTCCGTTGGAGTAAGGAGTTTCTGTTCGAACGCGGCGAGCAGATTTTGTATTTCCTGATGTATATTATCTGTTGTCATCTATTTGTTCCGTTCCGCGAGACAATCTCTTAACATTGAACGCGCTCTTGATAGGACAGTGTAGATGCCGTTGCGCGTCATTTTAAGACGGTTGGCTATTTCATCTGTTGAAAATCCTTGATAATGAAGGTTTAGGACACGAGCTTGTCGGTTATTGGTCGAGTTTATCTTCTTCAAACACTCAAGCAACTTTCCTTCAAGCAAGGGGTCGTTCACCACCTTGGGTAAACTCAGTTCAATATCCTCAGGCATTCGAACAAATCTTTCGTTAGTCCTCTTACGGGACCGATGCGAGTCAAGCACCTTGTTCAGAATTACATTATGTGCCCATGCAGAAAAACTGGTCTCAAAGGTGATAGCTCTGTATTTGCGGGCAACTGTAATCAGTGCTTCCTGAACAATGTCAAGACATAGCTCTTTATCTTCTATTCTATGTTGAGTGAAATAGAGAAATCTTTCGGATAATTTACCGAATAGTTCTCTTTCGGCATTCGCTTCACCATCGAGAACAGCTTTATGTAGTTTGTTGATACTCATAAGGAGATTAATTCGATCTCTAACTCTCCAATATATAGCTGCTTAAAAGAATAGTCAAGGGTGTAGGGAAGGTGTAGTGTGTTGCCGCACAAGGGGGTAGGGCTGTGGGAAGGTTTGAGCTGAGTTGTAATGTATAAAAAGGAGAAAAAAAGTACCTTTTTAACCTGATTGCTGAAAGGTTTGTAGTGGACAGACAACTAAGTATTGGAGACAACAGCAATTGACCATTCTCAAATTTAGAAAAGTATAAATAAGAACAGGAAGCGTTTGTGGGCGTCGAGCACAAATGATCAAAAATTCTATGTCCAAATAACAAAACCTTTATTCCAAACTCTAATATGTCATCAGTAATGACACTAACAGACAAGATGAATAGTAATAGGAAAGATTAAACAGATGAGAAAAATGAATTCATTTAATGGCTTTATGATTTTTGCGATCATAATCTTGAGCGTTGGCACAGCTACATTTGCCACAGAACCAAAGCAGAACCAAGAACCCTGGTCGAATGAAGTGATGGATCGACTCCGAGAGGATATGCTATTTAACCAAAATGATCGTCCTGCCTTGAGGATGCAAGAGTATCGAAAGGCGCGAGAAGGAGCTGCGGTTGAGGGACTTCTGGGAAGATTCACTCCAGTAAATGCAGTCACACCTGTTATTCTCGGTAACTATACTGATGAGGCGATGCCATTTACACAAACACAAATGCAGGATATAATATTCGATAACAACCCGACCGGTAGTTTGAGCGATTACTATGATGAAGTATCCTATGGTCAATACAATCTAAGTGGTACTGTTTATGGACCGTTTACTGCCGATGCCCCTATGGTGTACTATGGTGGAATAGAGAATGGTCTTGGAGGCAGCTCAGATTTTCCCCGGAATTCACGTGGATTTATTCTTAGCTTGCTCGATGACGCAGATATTGTTGTCGATTTCGCACAATACGATAACGATGGTCCCGACGGCATTCCAAATTCAGGAGATGATGACGGTTATGTGGATGTACTTACTGTCGTATGTGCCGGAGGTGATGACAACAACGGAGAAACAAATAATATTCACCCGCATGCAGGCAGTCTCTCGGGCAAAGGTGGGTCGGAATTCGTGACGAATGATGCGGCGTATGCCGGAGGATTCATCTTAATTAAGTCATTTACAATTCAACAGGCGGAGAAGGGGGACGGTTCGCTTGATGAATTTCGAGGCATAGGAGTTTATGCACATGAATATGGCCACAAGCTCGGACTGGTTGACTTGTATGACAGTGATTACACCAGCCGCGGTGTTGGTCGTTGGTGTTTGATGGGTTATGGAGGTGGGGGAGCTGAAGGGGCGATGTTAACTGGCGACCGACCAACCCATATGAGTGCGTGGTGTAAGGTACAAGTTGGCTGGGTTGTCCCCATTGATGTTGTTGGAACCGAGGAAGTAGTATTCCCTCCAGTGGAAACGAATCCTACTATCTATAGACTCTGGGATGATGGTTTCAAAAGTGGGAGGTACTTCCTTCTGGAGAATCGAACCCGAACAGGGTTTGACTCCGATATTACAGGTGAGGGAGTTCTTATTTGGCACTGCAATGATGAAGTAAGCTGGTCCAATGCTGATGATGATTATCGTGTGCTCGATCTGGAAGAAGTAGATGGACTTGATGAGATGGACCATTTGGTGAGTCGTATGGATGCAGGTGATCCATTCCCCGGATTATCGGTAACCGAGAGCTTCTCAGATTTGACTTACCCGGCAGCGTTAGATGTTGCAGGGATTCCAAGCGGTGTTGTTGCAGAGAATTTTGCTTATACATCCGGACCGGGGTCTAACGTAACAGCAACACTCACGCAAAGAGAGATTTACGGTTACACCCTTTCGTATGTTTCCAGACATGGGGGGTTTGGCTACTTCTGTTAT
>JAUVAR010000179.1 GCA_030591625.1 Candidatus Zixiibacteriota bacterium | reverse complement strand
GGGATAACGCCAAGAAGTTTATCGAAACTGGCGCACACGGCGGTAAAGGCTCTGATGCCCATAAAGCTGCTGTAGTTGGTGATACGGTTGGTGATCCGTTCAAGGACACATCGGGACCATCTATGAATATTCTTATTAAACTGATGGCTATCGTGTCATTGGTGGTAGGCTCAGCACTGTTCAAAGTAGTATAGATAAGATATGTCATATCAAGATATATCATATCTAGATATGTTATATATTGTTAAGGCTGGCCTTTTTGGTCGGCCTTTTCTTATTTAGTTGAATATAATAATAGTTAGTGAGTAACTTATCGTAACAATATTGTAATCAAAAATGTAATCAAAGCTGAAACATTGTGAAAAAAGGTTCGTTTAATGGAACCAAGGAGACTGCGATGAGTGAGATGGAACAGGCAGATGGAGCGGTTGTAGTTGCAGCAGAATCAGGACTTTCGCTGAAAGGACTATACGAAGTATTTCTAAGTCCGATGTCGTTCTTTGAACGATTAGGGAAGACACCCAAGGTTTTGGTTGGTATGCTTACGATTATCATCTTGAGTGGTGTTTTTGTTTATGCCACACAGGATATATTGGCTCAGATGCAGTACGACATGACTGTCCAGCAAATGGAAGAGAAGGGTCAGACCGTTCCACCAGTGATGAGTGTCGAATTATTCAAAAAGACTGTTTGGGTAAGTCTTCCATTCATGGTGTTGATTCCTGTCATATATGCTGCGCTATTTATGTTTATTGGTAATTTTGTATTAGGAACAAATGTTAGTTATAAACAGATGTTGGCAGTTGCAGTTTACGGAGAAATAATATTCGCTGTCGGGAATCTTTTTCTGATACCCTTGATATTAAGCAAAGGGATGCCACTTGTTTCGATTGGACCAGCAGCCTTTATAGCAGATCCTATGAATAACATGGTAATGTTTACTGCCCTGGGCAAGCTTGGTGTCTTTCAAATATGGGAAATTATTGTCGCAGGATTAGGTCTTTCGGCAGTTTGTCAAATTTCACGCAACAAAGGACTCCTCTTATCGGTCATATCGATCGGAGGTTTGAGTTTAGTACATTCTGTGATAACATATTTTACAGTTTGATAAAGAATTTAAGGAGATACTGGATGAAATCGATGCTCAAAATTGTCTGCTCGGTAGCAGTCTTAACAACGATAATGATTGGAACGGCTACTGCTGAAGTCCTTACTCTGGACGATTGCATTGAGTTGGCTTTAAAGAATAGAGCAACAATTATAAGTGCAATAGGACGCGAGCAGGCTGCATCTGCCGATAAGAGATCGGCGCTCGGGGCATTCTTGCCACGAATATCGGCGAGTTATACATATCAGAAATCAAAAGAGACTGATGTTACTTATGATAAGCAAAATTTTGATATAACACCTGGTGATACATACCTTGTTAATGCAACTGATACATTTTTGAATCCAGTGATTCTTACAATTGAAGGCCAACCAACAATGGTGCCTACAGGTATTGAGGAAGCATCCTCTCCCGATCAGGATCGTACGAGCAAATCGCTCACCGGTCAGGCACGGATGGATTTTTCGATTTCACAGATTTATAATTATTCTGCTACATCGGCAGGTCATGCCGCAGCTAAATTGAGTGTTCTTGCTTCCGAGCAGGACCTGATTTATTCTGTCAAGATTAGTTACTTCGCATATCTTGCGACAGTTGAAAATCTTGCTACTCAGGAAGATGCGGTCAAGCGAGCAGATGAGCAGTTAAAACTGATTCAATCTCGTTATGATCTCGGTTCGGCGTCCAAGTCCGATCTTCTCAAACAGAAAGTACAATTTGGTAATGATCGCCTTGCTTTGTTAAAAGCAAAAAATAGTGTTACAACTGCCAAGGCGAGGATTGCGTATACAGTTGGTGTTGATCCACGTAAAGATTGGGAAATCTCTCGTGACTACGAACGTCGTCAATGGGATGGTTCGGTTGACGAAGCTATCGACTTTGGATTGAGTCACAAACCTTCGTTGTTAGCGAGTGAAAAAGGTCTTGCGGCATCGAAATATGGATATCGTGCTACCAAGTGGAGTTATCTTCCATCATTGTCGGCATGGGCATCAATCACCAGGTCCGAAGGTACTCGTGGAGACACGGTAACTTTTGAACAGAGTTCGCAATCACGTTCTTTGGGACTTCAGGTTAATTGGAATATATTTGATGGATTTGGTCGTCAGAATAGTATTGCGAAAGCTAAGATTCGTTACAACGATAATATGGCTGGTTTGTCAGATGCGAAAAATTTGGCTGTCAGTAATATAAAAACTGCGTATCACGATATAGAACAGTTAGAAGAACAAAAAACTGTTTCTGGAGAGAATGTGGATGCAGCTACAGAAGATTTGAGAATAACACAGGAAAAATATAATCTGGGTGCTGCTACTATATTAGATCTGCTTGATGCCCAGGTATCTCTCAAGAAGGCAGAAGTTTCATTGATTCAGGCCGAATTTGATCTGAATCTGGCCGTTGCAAAACTTGAGAACGCCATGGGTAAAATGTAGTCCAGAAAGGCTCGGAATGCGATGAAGAAAAAATTGATTATAATTGGAATTGTTGTGGTTGTTATTGGTGGCTTCTCTTATGTCACCATGATGCAGGATTCGAACTCTGGGACTACTGTAAATGCATCTTTAGTTGAACACCGAGACTTAGAAGAATTAGTCTCGGCATCAGGTAGAATTCAGCCGGCCACAAAAGTTGATATTACTTCTGAAGTGAATGGTGAGATTATCTCTTTACTTGTGAATGAAGGTCAGCGGGTCGAAACCGGCCAATTGCTGGTTGTGCTTGATACAGTACAGTTGAGGTCTGATGTAGATCAGGCGAAGTACTCTCAAGAAGAGATTAAGGCCCGGACAGCCGGTTCAAAAAACAGACTCGATAAAGCGAAAGAAGATTATGAACGGCAGGATCGTTTGTTCAAGCAAAACCTGTCTTCTGATATTGAATTTAAGAACGCAAAGTATGCATATATTGATGCTCAGTCTGCTTATGATGCTTCCCAGGCATCGGCTGCACAGGCAAAAGCACGCTATGAAAAGCAGCTTGACTATTTAAGCAAGGCAAAAATCGTTGCGCCAATGGATGGAGTGGTTTCGTATTTGGATGCTGAAGTTGGCGAGATTGCAGCTGCCCAGACAGCTTTCACACAGGGTAAAACATTGATGACAATTTCTGACTTGACAGTGTTTGAAGTCGAAGTTGAAGTCGATGAGACAGAAATCAATAAGATTGGAATTGGACAATCAACAGATATAGAAGTTGATGCTTTCCCCGATACTTCGTTTGCTGGTCAGGTCGTTGAGATTGGTAATACTGCTCTTACTTCTGGATTGGGAACACAGGACCAGACAACGAATTTCCGAGTGAAAATAGTATTTCAAGATACCGATGTTTCTATCAGACCGGGGATGTCGGCTACTGTAGATATTACAACTTCCAAACATGATCAGGTATTGGCGGTTCCATTTAGTGCGGTAGTGATCAGAAGCTTTGATCTTGATTCGCTTGAAGCAGCAAGGATGGCAGAAGCAACAACAGAAGAATCGGGTGCTACCGATTTACAGGCGGCCGAAGGTGATTCTTCCGAAGTCGCCGATTCCAGCATTGACAAAGATATAAAACGTGAAGAACTCAAAGGTGTCTTTGTTATCAGAGATGGTATAACAAGATTTACGCAGGTCAAAACAGGAATTGCTGATCATTCTCATATTGAAATCAATGATGGTCTCGAACCTAATGATTCGGTAGTTACAGGACCATACCGAGTACTCAGAACGGTCAAAGATGGTGACCTTGTTAATGTTAAAGATAAAGATGAAGAAGGTGATAACTAATGTCACTAATCAGAACTGACGATCTTTGGAAAACTTACCAGATGGGTTCTGAACAGGTTCATGCTCTTCGAGGTGTTACAATAGACATTCAAAAGGGTGAGTATGTAGCGATCATGGGTCCTTCGGGGTCCGGCAAGTCAACGCTTATGAATCTTATCGGTTGTCTTGATACTCCAACGCAGGGAACATATCATCTGAATAGTGAACCTGTTGGTAAGATGAACGATGACCAGTTAGCGAATATTCGTAATCGTGAAATTGGTTTTGTTTTTCAAACGTTCAATCTGTTACCAAGAGCTACTTCGCTTCACAATGTTGAACTGCCTTTGATTTATAATGGTTCTTCATCTATAGAACGTCATGATGCGGCCGTAAAGGCTCTCACCAAAGTAGCATTAGCTGATCGAATGATGCACAAGCCGACCGAACTCTCAGGTGGACAACGTCAGAGAGTGGCGATTGCCCGTGCGTTGGTCAATAACCCATCGATTATATTAGCTGATGAACCAACAGGTAATTTAGACAGTAAGACTTCACAGGAAATTATGGTTCTGTTAAATGATCTGCATGTGCAGGGGAATACAATTATTATTGTTACTCACGAAAAGGATATTGCCGAACATGCGAATCGAATATTAACGATTCTCGATGGTAAGATATTCTCGGACGAAAACACTGCCGGAAATGGAAACGGAACGAGACAAGTATCATGATTGCCTTTCCGATTATGGGTGTTGCCTTCGATGCGTTGCGTGCCAATCGACTGCGTTCTTCGCTAACTTTGATTGGAGTGATATTTGGTGTTACCTCGATCATGACAATTATGTCTGCGCTTGAAGGTATGCAACAGAAGATTGAAGAACAATTCAATTCGTTGGGGCCTTCGACTTTCATGGTTGCGAAAATGATGGTTGCAATGTCTCATGAAGAATTCCTGGATAAGGTGAAGCGTAAGCCGATTACTATGGCCGATGCAGAACTGATTGAGGATAAGTGTGAATTGTGCGAAAAGGTATCGCCACGGGCGATGCGGGGAGTGAATGTTAAGTATGGCACGCAGACGCTTCGCAATATTGGACTAATGGGCGGTTTGTCGAACTTTCTTGATATCGTCGATTTTGAAGTCGGCGAAGGCAGGTTTCATACGAGAGAGGAAGACCTGCATAAGAGCAAGGTCTGTCTCATTGGTGATTTGGTCCGAGAGCAATTGTTTGAAGGCCGAGATGCTATCGGCAAGTCGATAAAAGTTAACGGTCAGAAATATAGAATAATCGGAATTGCAGAAAAGCAGGGAGCGATGTTTGGGGCAAGCCAGGATGATTTCGTGGTTATTCCTTTATCATCTTATATTGTGCAATTCGGTCCTCCGCGTCGGGGTATCAATGTTGTTATCAAGGCTACATCGGTGGCACAATTACCTGATGCAATGGACGAAGTCAGGCTTCTGCTAAGAACCAAGCGAAATGTCCCTTTCAATAAAAGTGACGATTTTGATCTGATGACGGCTGACGCTATTCTTGACATTCTGAATCAGTTTACGTTGATGTTCAGAGTGACACTTGTTGTTATTTCATCAATCTCACTTGTTATTGGTGGCATTGTTGTAATGAATATTATGATGGTCTCTGTTTCTGAACGGACACGAGAGATTGGAATACGAAAAGCACTAGGTGCCAAGAAAAACCACATACTACTTCAATTTCTATTTGAATCTTCAATGCTTACGATTAGTGGGGGATTGATTGGTACTGCGGCCGGCTTCTTTATAGCGAGGGCTTTGGTAGCTATGATGGATATGATAATTGAACCGTCGGCTCTGGCAATTTCTGCCGGAATTACAATTTCAACTAGTATTGGATTGATTTTTGGGATCTATCCAGCAATGAGAGCTGCAAAACTTGACCCGGTGAAGGCGTTAAGTTACGAATAGGATTTACAATGACTCTTACTCCGATTGAAGTAAAAGATGCGATCATGATGGCGATGTCATCATTGAGGGCCAATAAATTCAGATCATTTCTGACTATATTAGGTGTTAGTGTTGGCGTTGGTGCTACGATCGGAATGGCTTCAGTAGTTGATGGGCTTGGATATGCAGCAGTCCAACAGATAGCTTCACGTGGCTCTAACCTGATTATGGTCAGCAAATTTGCTCCCAATACAGATCGTTCG
>JAUVAR010000305.1 GCA_030591625.1 Candidatus Zixiibacteriota bacterium | reverse complement strand
CTAGTTTGGTAATCGATGCAATAGGTCTTAACACATCGGGATTACGAGCATAGAGCACTTCCCCGTTGCTATAGTCCACGACAATAGCCGATTTAAGATTCAGTCGCACCCCGCGATTGGCAGCGTTCTCAAAATCGAGTCGATAATTCGGCTGCGAATGTGCCCAAAGTGTACCGTCCGACGTTTCAACAAAATGAACGGTATTAGCTGAAAGAAATACAAAGATAGCAAGAAGAAGTAAAACTCTGGGTAGTGTAGAACGCTCAAACATCAAGAATTATCCTATGTTAGTATTTGATCCATTTGATTATTTCAGGTAGCGTCGGTCGTTTACCGTACATCAGGATACCTACCCTGAAAATACGAGCCGACAACCAGACAACAGCAACGGTTGACAGAGTAAGAGTAATAAACCCAAGTATCGCCTCTCCGAGGATACCTGAAAACAGAGAATATTCAGTCACTGTCGGTGCAATGTATAATATCCTCATCAACATCATAGTAGGAGTGAACAATGGGAAGTATGTCATTGCGATTACCCATGGAGCATACGGGTCCATTGCAATCGGTGTGCTAACCATAACAGGTATTATTAGTGATATTGTAATCGGGAAAATATAGTTTTGAGCTTCTTTTTCTGAATTGACTATCGATCCAATAAGAGCAAAAAGAGCCGAATAAAGAATATATCCAACGACAAAAAAGAATGAGAATGAGACAACTATCAACGGATTGAAAATGATACGTGCAAGTGATGAATCAAGGCTCATCGAAAGCGCACCAGCGGAGAGATACATAACGAGGCCAAGAACAATCCAGACTGAAACTTGTGTCAATGCAGCACCACCCATCCCCATAACTTTGCCGAGCATAAGCTGAAATGGTGAAACCGACGACACGAGTACTTCCATGATTCGCGAATTCTTCTCTTCGATAACTGATCGCATCAACGTAGTACCATACATGACAATCATCATGTACATTATCATAACAAATACAAGAGCGGTGAACATTTTAACAACAAACGGAATCGCATTTCCAGTTGTATCACGCTTTATCATCTTCACACTGGCAGTAAGTTCCAGAACTGAATCGACTGGGATATTGACTTCACTCTCACGCAGCTTCTCGATTGACATCAATTTCCAGAATTGATGCTCAAAACGCCGCGCCGATCTGAAATTGTCAGAGTTAGAGACTAAGATCAGCCCTGAGTCGCCCACATGCGGCTCAGATTTTATCACAACCATATACTTGACAATCTTCTCTGAGACCTCCATAAGCAGCGAATCATAGACTCTATCAAAACCGGCTGAATCCTGTGCGCCAACCACTTCCAAACCAATCACATCGTACGATGGGTCTTCCGTATCTTCTAAAGTGTACTCAGCCAAACTCTCAGAGAACTTCTGGCCAACGTGTAAACCTGACTGATCAAGAATTGCGACCGTTTCAGCATGTGACACATCTTTGTCCGCAACTAAAGCCGGAACAATCATGAACCCAGCCATTAGTACAGGCGTGAGAAAGATACCAATAACGAATGATTTCTTCTTTACAATCTGAGCGTATTCACGCTTGAGGATAGTGAAGTACTTATGCATTGTTAGTCTCCATCGCCTCAAGTTCCTCGCTGGTCAGTTTGGCAGTCTGAATAAATATATTGTAAAGTGATGGCTCAACTACTTCGAATCGTCGTATTTTGACTTTACCTACCATCCCCTGCAAAATCGCATCAGGGTCGGCACCCTCTGACATCTGTAGTTCTATGTAATTATTGAACTCGGAGAGCCGTTCTACACCTGGAAGTGATGCGATAAATGCCCCATCACCTTCAATATCAACTTGTATAGTATTCATTCCAAAACCTGACTTTACATCTGCAAGAGATCCATCGAGAACTTTTTTGCCTTTTGAGATCATGCAAATATAGTCACACAGTTTTTCTGCCTGCTCCATCACATGGGTCGAAAATAGAATCGTCTTCTGCTCCCGCTTCAAATCCATAAGAACTGACTTAATCAATTCAATATTCACAGGATCAAGACCCGAGAATAGTTCATCGAGAATTACAATCTCAGGATCATGTATCAGCGTCGTAATAAACTGTAGCTTCTGAGACATCCCCTTCGATAGCTCTTCTACTTTCTTATCACGATATTCGGCCAGCTGCATCCGCTCGAGCCAGGGATCTATCTTTGGCAGAATATCCTTTGCCCTGGCACCCTTCAGTTCGGCCATGTACGTTATTATCTCAACCAGAGTCATCTTCTTGTAGAGCCCCCGCTCCTCAGGAAGATAGCCAACCCGATCACGGAAACTCTCATCGACCGGACTGCCATCAAATATAATCTCCCCCGAATCGGGTGCGATAATATTCATTATCATTCTGATCGTCGTCGTTTTCCCCGCTCCATTTGGACCGATAATGCCGTATATCACCCCTTTGGGGACATCAAGCGACAATTTTTCGACCGCAGTTTTTTCGCCAAACTGCTTCTTTATCTCTCTAAGCTGTAAATACATATTTCTCCCGTTAAACAGTCCTTCGAGTATCGTTTTTTTTTAGCCGCCAGTCAACCAAAATGACTTCCCTATATTGCAGCCTTTATCTCATTCTGATGCAACCATTTCCGCGAATTTCTGGGCATCATCCGCCGCCTGCGCCTCATGGCAATTGTTAAAGAAGATATACTGCTTCTTCACCTTCTCCCGCCACTCTTCGAGTTCCTCCTCGCTGTACGAATAATCGTATCTCAACGCTCCCCCGTCCCACCACTGTTCCGCATTGCGGCCGTGCAATCTCACATAGCCAGTATCCGTCGTGTTAAAATAATCGGGATCGAGCAATCCGGTCAATTTCGGCTCATCGACGCAAACATACCCGATCTCCTCGGAGCGAAGTCGGTCGTACATTTGCCGGTTGACCCAGCCATTGTACCTAAATTCGACAAATAGTCGGTTGGGAGCGACCGCATCACGACAGAACGCAACATAGTCGAGTGCAGCCTGCGAAAACTTAAACGAATATGGAAACTGCGCCAAGAGACCGGCCAACCGTCCCGACTCGACCAGCGGTGCAATAGAATTCATGAATTTGTCTCGATCTTCTTTGATCTCGATTCTCCGATGCGTCAAGGCTGCTGGTACCTTCACCATAAAATCAAAATTGTCAGGCACTTTCTTCAGCATATTTGCAAATACTGTCGGGCGTGGAATCCCATAATAAGTGGAGTTGATTTCAACCGTCTCAAATCGAGTAGCGTAATAGTCAAGCAACTTTCCTTTATCCAGGCCGTTTGGATAAAATCGTCCCATCCAATCGGCAAACGAATACCCCGATGTGCCAACTCTAACGTTCTCTTTCCATCTGTTCTCAGACATTT
>JAUVAR010000317.1 GCA_030591625.1 Candidatus Zixiibacteriota bacterium | reverse complement strand
GCCAAGCGATTCTTTTGGTCTCCTGATGGGACTCACGTTGCCTTTTTCGTGGGTAATCAGCTAAAGCGAATTCCAATAAGTGGCGGACAGGCACAACTTATTTGTCAGGGACCATCGGGAGCAGACGGTACGTGGGGTAGCTCCGATCTGATTATTTTCGATGGTAACTCAGGTGACACGTTGAAAATTGTTTCTGCGGGAGGTGGTGTTCCGCGTCCAGCCACTCTTACTGATACTGCTGCAGGTGAGTTTACTTATGCCTGGCCCTGGTTCTTACCCGATGGTAAGCATTTTATTTTTACGACTACAGCTCTACAGGAGTCCGATAAATCGATTCCTTTAAGCAGGATAAAACTTGGGTTTGTCGATTCGACCAGTTCGGTTACTCTCTTTGATTTGAAAGATAACATCAATAGGGTCGAGTACACTAAAGAAGGGTACATTCTTTTTGTGGCTCAGGATAACTTGATGGGACTTCCATTCGATGCAACTAAGCTTGAAGTTACCGGAGAACCAAAACCGATAGCAATGAAAATTGGTGCTGCCGAAAACACTTATGCTTTTAGTGTGACCGATAATGGTACTCTATTATATCAGACGAACAATCAGTCGTCGTTGAGCGAGCTTGTCTGGATTGATCGTAGTGGTGAAAAAATAGAAACGATCGGACAAATGGGGAAGTATTATGATATAGCTCTTTCGCCCGACGAGAAGAAAATTGCTTATTCTGCGATTGATGATGCGGCTTCTGCAACAGATATCTGGATTTATGATCTGAAACGAAATGTCCCGACCCGTTTGACTTTTGATCCTGCGCTTGAAGGCGCACCAACCTGGTCACCGAACGGGGAAGAGGTTTATTTCAGTTCACTACGTAATGGTCCATTTTTTAGGATTTTTCGTAAGAACGCTAACGGTCAGGGTGATGCTCAACTGGTCTATGGTACGGATAGTAGTCATGCGGGTCCTGCAAGTTTTACTCCTGATGGTTCTAAGCTCTTAATCCATGTTGTTCCTGGAGGCTGGGATATTGGCATTCTCTCACTTGACGAAAGTAAACAAGTTGATATGTTGGCGAACAGTTCGTTTTTTGAAGGGATGCCAAGAGTATCACCAAAAGGAGAATATGTCGCCTATGTCAGTCGTGAATCGGGGAGCCGTGAGGTTTATGTTAAAAAGTTAGATGGTAGTGGAGGCAAATGGCAGATTTCTACAGAAGGTGCAGATAATCCCCGTTGGAATGGGGATGGTACCGAGCTGTTTTATCTAACCAGAAATGATAAAATTATGGCTGTGAAAGTAAACACTATTGGTACTTTCGAAGCGGAGAATCCGATTGAACTGTTTGAGTTGAATTTCTATTATCCTGGCAATATTAATTCTCCGTACTCTGTGGCTGCTGATGGTCAGAAATTTCTGGTGAATGCCCGACTTACAGATTCGGACCCGGGTGAGATTGTGGTTGTGCAGAATTGGGCTGAAGAATTTAAGGGGCGTTAGTTGAATTCTTAGCTATCGGCTATTCAGGGGGGCTTATCACATGGTTCTTGTTTTGGACAAAGCCTTAATCCTAAAATGCTACTTACCAAAGTAGGCCGTTTCAAAATCAGTTATCGATGTTCTTAATTGTTCTATGATGTTAAGATCTGTGGACTGCTTTGTTTTCATGGCAAGGACTGAGATGCGGTGAAGGAGCTCTAATTTCTTCAGGTAGCTTTCTCTGTGAGCGGCATCTAAATCACCAACAGGTTTCACTCGTTGATACATAAAGTACTGAGTTGCAACTTCCTGAATGGCATTGGAGTGCTCTTCTTTGTTGTTAACCCACCTCACTATCTGGTTGAAGTTAGATTGGTCTGCTGTAGAAAGTTCAATAATCTGCTTCATTGATTTTTCGATTGTTGTCAGATGCTCTCGCACAGTTGCAATGCGAGCGGAATCATCATAAATGCCGCAGGGGATTTCGCAGTGTGAGTAGAGAGAACCTGCATTAATTAGTATTACTACAACGAAAACTGCTAATAGCTTAAGTATCTTCATCGTAAACTCCTTTTAGAGTGATAAGATCGTTTAGAAAGATAGTTACAAGAATGAAAACAGAAATTGTCGTAGATAGTTCACGGAAATTTAAAAAGATAAGTAACGTGAGAGGAAGAGATCAAATTTGATATCACTAAAGCGACCCACTACCGAGGCGACATTAGAAATTATTTTAGTTTAGTGCTACCGACATTCATGCTACAATGATTGTATATTTCATGCTTATCTATAGCATAGTGCATCTCAACAAATAGGCTAAATGCGACCTCATTAGTTGGATATATGGACCCAGTAAGCATAATATCATGTACTTTATGTTGCCTAATAATTTAAAATATTATATTATATAAATAATAGTTGGGGTAATTATTACTCCCAAGCATGTATTAATAGCGAGCACAAATCTATGAAATATCAAAGCTACTCTATAATTAACTGAAGAATTGATGAGATAGTAAGTTATTGCTAACTCACTGCTGAGTCTTTACATAGATGTCTGACATATTTAATCGTACACCCTTAACCGAAAGGAGGTAAGAAAGAAAGTAGGCAATAGCAAAGGTATCAAAATCAACAACTTTGGAGAATTTATGAAGAAGTTCCTAATCTTAGTATGGGTCCTCTCGTTATTTGTTGCAGGTCTTGTAATTGCATCCCCGAAATTTCAGGTAAGAGACATGGGGGTCAGCTCCAATCAAGCTGAGTATGTCAAGGGTGAGGTCCTCGTAAAATTCAGAGCCGAATATCAGAATAACAACAGGGAGAGATTATCGCAATCTCTTGGTTGTACGATAACATCATCTTCAAACAAAGGTGGGTTTGATAAAATCACGATCCCATCTGATAAATCAGTTGAAGAGATTATTGCTCAGTATAAAGCTGACCCGAATGTGGTAACAGCCGAACCAAATTATATCTACCATGCACTTATGGTTCCAAATGATCCGTATTATCCTTATCAGTGGCACATGCCAATGATAAATATGGAACAGGCATGGGATCAAAATGCAGGAGAAGGAGTCATTGTCGGCGTTCTTGATGCCGGTGTAGCATATGAGAATTACGATATCTATGCTCAGGCACCAGACTTGGCGCAAACAACATTTGTTCAGGGTTATGATTTTATCAATAATGACTCGCATCCGAACGATGATAACGGTCATGGTACTCATGTTGCCGGAACTATCGCCCAATCTACCAACAACAAT
>JAUVAR010000126.1 GCA_030591625.1 Candidatus Zixiibacteriota bacterium | reverse complement strand
GTGCTTGATATGCTGGCAGTGAAGTTTCAAATTTCATTTATGCGTAAGCCGTTACTATTTTTTGGCGTAGCCGGGTCTGCAATGATAGGACTCGGTTTTCTGTTAGGTTCATATGCCCTTTATTTGAGATATATAGTTGGGTTTGGTGACAGGAATTTGCTCACCTTGACTGTACTGATGATTGGTGTAGGTATGGGGCTTTTCATGATGGGTTTCATGGCCGAAGGATTGACGGCGGTTCGTGAGGAGATAGGTGATCTTCGCAAGAAAACAATCGCCATGATTGAAAAGTCGAATCAGGATTCAAATAGTGATCAGACCGGATGAGCGATCAAACTCAGATTATTCTTCTAATTGATTGGAGCTTATTGTGAGTTCCCGTCGAATTCTTCTTTCAATTTTAAAATATGCAGCCACCCTTGGGGTGCTCTATTTCGTCTATGAACAAGTAGTTAAGCATTGGGATGATCTTAGTACGTTCGACTGGCAAATAGATATTTTCCCTTTAATTCTATCTCTCGGTTTTGGTCTTATCGCTTTTTATCTGTTTGCAATTGCCTGGCGTTTAATAATTGGCACGCTTGGTCATACAATCAGTATCAATATGTCATTTAAGATTGCCTACCTTTCGAATCTGGGAAGATATATCCCCGGCAAAGTCTGGCAGGTGTTTGGAATGCTTTATCTGGCCGGACGACAGGGAGTACCTGCAGAACGAGCGACGGCATCATTTGTGATTGCTCAACTATTTGCGATTCCTGCGTCATTATTGGCGTTCTCTATTGCAGCATTTCTGGAGCCAACATTGTTTTCGGACCGAATTGCCCTGATTGGGTCTGGCTCGATCTTTCTGTTGCTATTATTTACTATTAGTGGCTCGATCATCTTAATTGTAAAGCCAGAGCCTCTGTTTTGGTTGGTTAACAGGTTATTGGTGAAATTTAAGAGGGAGCCGGTTGATCTTCATTTGGACAAAAAAGTTGCTCTTCTCATATTCAGCAGTTATTTTCTCGGCTGGGTCATTTATGGTGTCGCGTTTTGGTTGCAACTTGTAGCGGTTGCGGGGTATAAAGCTCCGAATCCAATCGCGGCGGTAGGCTTGTTTAATCTCTCGTATCAGATAGGCTATCTGGCGCTTTTTGCTCCGGGTGGATTTGGACCGAGGGAGTTGGTGATTGCGTCGATGCTGGCACCATTCACAGGACCGATATCGGCAGCATTAGCTATAGTCGCTCGACTATGGGCGATAGTGCTTGAGGCGATTTCGGCTATGATAGCTCTGGCAATTCGAAAATAGAAACAAACGGGAGATAGATTTGAGTAAGAAAGCAAAATCTGGTTCTACACAACCACAACAGAAGTCTGGCGATTCATTCAAAGCAACAGAGCAGTCAAAGTGGTTCTCTCCGATTGTTATTGCATTGTTGCTTCTTTCACTTGTAGTGCTTTTTTCTGAGTTTGTATTCTCGGATAAGATGCTTCATGGTTCGGACACGCTCAATGCCGGCTATTATTTCCGTTCATTCTTAGTCGATTATGTTAAGACGAATTTTTCGGTACCACAATGGAATCCATACATTTGGGGTGGGATGCCGTTTGTGGAAGCGTTCCACGGTGACATTTTCTATCCTTTGTCGATAATAAAATACTTCGGGCCACTTAAGCGTTCACTGGGATGGGTGCTATTCTGGCATATCTTCTTGTCGGGAATATTCATGTATTTAGCGGCTCGTCAGTTCAAACAGACTAAGATTGCATCGCTCTTTGCCGGAGCCTGTTTTATGTTTGCGCCGTTCTTAGTTTCACTCGTTGCTCCGGGGCATGATGGTAAAATATTTGTTACAACTCTGTTTCCGTTGGCGATGCTATTTCTTGATCGTGGATTTAATTCAAAGCCATTGTTGAACTTTTCGGCCCTCGGTTTGGTGATTGGATTCATAATTCTTTCGCCACATCCTCAGATGTCGTATTTCACTCTCTGGTCAGTATCTGCGTATGCAGCTTTCAAGTTGATAATTATAGTGAAAGAATCGAAATCGATAATGCCGGCGGTGAAGCCTTCGCTGTTTGTAACGTATGCAGTTTTCATCGGGTTGCTTCTTTCAGCAATTCAATTTTATCCGGGCTATATTTACACGAGTAATTTCTCGCCTCGTTCAGAAACAAAACAGGGATGGGATTGGGCAACCTCATGGTCGATGCACGAAGAGGAAGCTGCCTCGCTTATAATTCCTGAGTTCTCCGGTACTTCGTCGTCCAACGTTACGACTTACTATTGGGGGAAGAATGCATTCAAAGATAATTCGGAAGCGGTTGGTGCGGTCGCTCTATTTCTTGCATTAATTGGAGCGTTTTTCTCTCGCAGGAAAGAGGCCTGGTTCTTTGGCGGGCTTGGGCTGTTTGCTCTTTCGTATGCACTCGCAGCTACGACGCCATTGTTCCACCTGTATTATCTGATACCGAAAGTTAGTTCGATGCGAGCTGCGTCGATGATAATGTTTATCTTTACATTTTCGACTGCTCTTTTGGCGGGGTATGGAATAGATTATATCAGAAATAGTACCAAACTTGGCGAGAAGATTTCGTCTAAGTTAAATTGGATCATGATCGGTTTTCCGAGTTTGCTTGGATTCCTGGCGCTTGCGTTTAGTATGAACGGAAAAGGAATGCTCAACTTGTGGGCGTGGCTGTTTCATCCCCAGGCTGCGTCAACTCTGGTGCAGAGGAACTTATCAAAACTTGATGTAGCTTATTTGAATTTACCGGCGATCCAATCGGGTGCATGGCTGGCATTCCTGTTTGTTTCGATTGCGGCGTTGATGCTCTGGTTGTATTCGAGTCGGAAGGCAGGTCTTTGGATTCTCGCTGCTGTTATTGCGGTGCCGGTTATTGATGGTATCAGATTTGATGCTCGTTTCATCCGGACAGTTGACAGCAAAAATTTCGCTTCTCGTTTTGAAGAGAACTCATTTGTGAATTATTTGAAATCAAAGCCGGGTCATTGGCGGGTAATGAATCTGCTAAATAATGAGGACAATCAGTTTCCATATTTTGGAATTCCTGTGCCAACCGGCTATCATGGCAATCAGTTAAAATGGTATGATAACCTTGCAGGTGATCTTGGTAGGCTTAATTTTAAGAAACCTGGTTTTTTGAATCTGATGGGTGCAAAATATATTATTAGTCAGGGTAAGCCGGATGGGTACTTTGGCGATATTGAGATGGTTGTAGAGCAGGATTTTGGGCAGGTGCAGCTCTACCGGAATGAGAATGTTGTACCACGAGTGTTCCTGGCCGATAAGTATGAAGTAATAGAAGATAGAAAGTTGATTTATCCACAGGTAGTAAATAGCCGACTTGATCTTGCGGATAGGGTAATATTAGAAGAGAAGCCTGGACTTGAGATAATTGCAGATCAGTTTTCTACTGATTCAGCATGGTTTGTAGATTATCAGCCAGATTCGGTCATGGTTGGTTTAAGATGCAACGCTAATAAGATTTTAGTTATGACCGATGTTTACTTTGATGCCTGGAAAGTTTTCATTGACGGCAATCAGGCTAAACTTATGAGGTCTTACGGTGCTCTTCGTGCTGTTGAGATCCCGGCCGGAAGCAAGAATGTACTTTTTAGATACGAATCAGAAAGATATAAAACAGGTCGGTTGGTGACGTTATTGACATCACTCTTCCTGCTCGGTATCTTCGGTTTTTACGGAATTAGAACTCGCCTTGGAAATAGGCGACAGGACGGAATAGAAGAATGACACATACACAACGAGCTCTAATAATTTTCCCAACTTATAACGAGCGTGAAAATATAGAAAAGATAGTTCATGCGGTTCTCCCTTTGGACCCCAGAATCAATGTCCTGATCGTTGATGATAACTCTCCCGATGGAACAGGTGAAATTGCTGACCGACTGGTTGAGTCTGAAGCAAAAGTAAACGTGCTTCACCGCAAGAGCAAGGATGGTCTTGGCAAAGCGTACATTGCAGGTTTTAAGTGGGCCCTTGAAAGAGATTATGATTACATTTTTGAGATGGATGCAGATTTCTCTCATGGTCCAGAATATATAAAAGATTTTTTAAGAGAGATTCAGGAACATGATCTTGTTATTGGATCGAGATATATCTCGGGTGTGAATGTCATCAACTGGCCAATGGCGCGGTTGCTTCTCTCCTATTATGCTAACTGGTACAGCCGTCTGATTACAGGCATTCCGGTTCGAGATGCTACGGGTGGATTTAAGTGTTTCCGTCGTGAAGTGCTCGAAGGGATCGACCTTGATGCTATCAAAGCATCGGGTTATTGTTTCCAGATTGAAGTCAATATGCGCGTTTGGAAAAAAGGATTTCGTATCAAAGAGATACCGATTATTTTCATCGACCGTGTAGCGGGAACATCCAAAATGTCCAAAAAGATTATGCGGGAAGCTATGTGGATGGTCTGGTGGCTCAAGATTAAGTCAATCTTTGGAAGATTGTCCTGATAGATTGTGCTTTCTTCTTCTGATCCAACTCTTTCGGTAATCATTGTAACACACAATTCTATGCCTTTGCTAAAAGACTGTCTTTCTCATTTGAAAGAAGCTCTTGGGAGTAGAGGTGGTCAGGTTATAATCGTTGATAACTGTTCATCCGATCATTCTGCTACTGTCGCAGCGAGGATAGTACCGTCGGCTGAAATAATCACCAATCGAACAAATGTTGGTTTTGGGGCTGCCTGCAATCAAGCTGCTGGTATGGCGAAGGGAGAGTTTTTACTTTTTCTCAACCCTGATCTTTTGATTGATTCTGATGCAATTGACAAGCTAATAGAGGTAGTTGCTCCCGAAGAAAGAATTGGTCTGGCCGGAGCGAGGTTGCGAAAACCGGATGGCCGTTTTCACCCGACTTGTCGTCGTTTTCCCACGATTGAAAATATGCTCTATTCAAGAGGATCGGCTTTGAGTCGCATTTTTCGTTCGCAGGCTGCATCTTATACAATAGGGGATCAGAATGAAACGACGATTGTGGAGGCAGTTGGTGGGACTGCTGCATTAATCAGGCGCAAGACTTTCGAAAAAATGGATGGGTTCGACGAAAGATATTTCATGTTTGTAGAAGATACTGATCTGTGTTATCGTTTGAATGAAAATGGCTTTGTAAATGTTTTTGTCCCACAGGCGGGAGGAGTTCATTTTTGGGGTCAGGGAAGTCGTACGGGATTGATGAAACGCTTATACTTTCATTCAATTTCGATCTTTCGTTTCTTCGAGAAATTCCCCGCACAGGGTAATCGATGGAAAGTATTGATAATGTTGACTGGTAATTTCTTATTTGCTGTTCTGTTAATGCCATTTCGGCGAAAGGAACGGGTGTGATTTTAAGGACGGTTCTTCCGGTCTTTCTGCTTGGTATTATTTTGTCGCTGGTTGCAATTCCGGCCGCCATCAGATTGGCTCATCGCTGGAATATGCTCGATTTGCCCGGACAGCACAAACGTCACAAACGGCCTGTCCCAATCCTTGGGGGGCCCGCTCTATTTATCTGTTTCTGGCTTTCATTAGTTCCGATTCTGCTTTTCAATAGTGAGGGGATGGCTGACATAATAAAGTTTCTTCCCTATGCGTTCGCCGGCTCGCTTGTGATTGTTTTGATAGGTTTGTCGGATGATCTTACTCCTTTGTCGGCCTGGGTAAAGCTTGGTGCTCAGATCGGAGCTGGACTGATTCTATATATGGGAGATATGAAAATTGACCCGTTGTCAATTCCATTTATTGGTTCTATTGAGACAGGCCCGATGGCTCCATTCATAACGGTAGGATGGGTGGTTGCTCTGACCAATGCGATAAATCTTATTGATGGTCTCGATGGGCTTGCTTCGGGAGTTAGTATTATAGCAGCCGGTTCGATGAGTGTGGTGGGGATTTACTATAACAACTGGTCAGTCGTTGTGTTGGCAACCGCTTTGATAGGTTTTCTTATAATTTTCATGGTTTACAACCGTTATCCTGCTCGGATATTTTTGGGTGATTCAGGATCACTTCAGATCGGTTTCTATTTTGCAATAATTTCACTTTTGGTGCCAATCAGGACTTTTACTGCCTCGGCTCTTTATCTGCCTTTGCTGACTTTGGGGGTGCCACTTCTGGAGATTGGGATTTCCTTCTCTCGCAGGCTTCTTTCCGGAAAGCCGGTTATGGGGGCAGATCGACGTCATCTTTTTCATTATCTATCGCTTGCGGGGCTGTCGCGAAGCAGGATAGTTATGATATTTTACCTCGTTTCGTTAATATTTGGGCTGTTTACAGTCGGAATGCTCTTTTTTGACCGATGGTGGGTCTTCGGGTTTTTGGTCCTTTTTATGGTTGTAATTTTCTCTGCATTTTATATCTTATTGACCAATTTAAACCGACCATTTGGGCGAAATTTAATGAGGCCCAAAGAATGACAGCGATGAGTCCCGAAGAGAAAGCGAGCTGATGAGCGAACCACTATATCTCGAATTTGAGAAGCCTTTAGTTGAGTTGGAGAGGAAAATTTCCGACATGCAGGGGTTCTCTTTTGGAGAGAATATAAAAATTGATGGAGAAATTAAGTCTCTCCAGAAGAAGCTCGAAAAGTTGCGTGAGGAAATTTACGGCAATCTTACTCGCTGGCAAAAGGTCCAACTCTCACGCCATCCCAAGCGTCCCTACACGTTAGATTATATAGAACATATGACGACTGAGTTTATCGAACTGCACGGTGATCGCGGTTACGCAGATGACAAAGCTGTAATTGGCGGGTTTGCGCGTATCGATGGTCGTCCGGTGGTTATTTTAGGTCAGCAAAAAGGACGCGATACCAAACAAAAGCTCTATCGTAATTTTGGTATGATGCATCCTGAAGGGTATCGCAAAGCCCGTCGGTTGATTTATTTGGCTGAGAAATTCAATATGCCGGTTGTTATTCTTATTGATACACCGGGGGCATATCCTGGTATCTCGGTCTGCGCAGTTGAAAGTGTGTCGAATTCATCGCCCTGGGAGAGAGAAGCAAAGCCCTCATAGAGAACCCTATTCTGTCCAAGCTCTGTTCGAAACTCGCTTATTTTCGGCAGACAGGCATTGTAAGCTTCACGCAGTTCATCGTTATTAACTACGGCATTCATATGCTCTATCGGCGACCATGCCTTGTCTAATCGATCACCAATTTCTTCCAGCCTCAGCACCAGGCCCTCATAGCTAAAGTCGCCAGCCTCGGCGATGGTAGCTACTATCCGACGGTTGTCGTCCAAAATAGCTTCAATAGCCGGGACGATATGACTCGGTTC
>JAUVAR010000182.1 GCA_030591625.1 Candidatus Zixiibacteriota bacterium | reverse complement strand
TTCATATCCTCAGCCATAATATGAGTAATGAGCCAATCGGCCAGGAAGCTCATAAGATCAAAGACGTTTACCGAGCCTCCTTCTTTGAGTGTCATCAGAAATTGTTTCACACGCTCGACAAGAAGTTTGTGCAGGTGGATATGATTGTTTAACTCACTAAACTCAATTTTAGACATGAACTGCTCTTCATCAACAAAATGATATTGAGTGTAATCAACCAGTTTGACAATCACATCACGAACATCCGCATTCACGATCCCTTTACCCTCAATCAGGGATAACTCCAGTTGATTTATCATGCTCACAAGTTTCTTATGTTGATCATCAATACTTTCAACGCCAATTTCCATCGATTCTTGCCACTTGATGTAACCCATAATCCACCTTCTTCCAATAATTGTTCTATATGGAAAATATCGGACTCTCTTAGAGCATCCATTAGTCCAACTGTGGAAAATGTGCTGACAACAAAGACTACTTTAGTTTGGTTAGTTTGCTCGTTGAGCCAAGTATTTTAGCCCAGAGCGATCGTTTCAGAATTGTATAAAAACAGACAGCCCAGAAAAACCCAGCCCAAGACCCCAGTCCAAGTTTTGAGATAATATGAAATTCCCAATCGAAACTCGCAAAATCAATAGTCCAGTACCCAGCATATATTCGCACAGCTACAAGAGCTCCGATAACAGCAATAACAGCCCCCCCAAACCAAAAACGTATTTTTTGAGCGGGCCGTCTGATCGGTTCTTTGATTACGGGCGAGGGCAGAAACCAGCCTTTCCATATCATAGAAATCATAACAATACCGCCAATTGCAGTACTTGTTCTATGTACAAACGAAGTAATACTTATATCCCTGCCAAAAACTCTCCATGTTTCGAGCAAAAACGGAAGCATTCGTGACAATTCTCCCTCAGGATGTGTCCATGAATCCCAAAAGAAGTGCGAAAGAGTACCAATCAGCACAGAATAGAATAGAACAATCCAGGCTTGTAAATCTTTCGGACTAAAGAGCGAGCGGGCCAACCCCGAGAGCTTTAAGTCCAACGGTGATGGCATGTTAAAAATGAAATGCTGCTTAAAAAGCCAGTGAAATGCGAGTGCAAACAATATACCTGCAGGCAGACAGAAGATAAAAAGGCCACTCCAGGAATGAGAAATACCCCGAAAATCGGTCGTACCAGTCAAAAAGAAGATAAGATCGGGTGACATCGCACCCGCTATCAGACCTGTCAATGAAACCGAACGCCCCAATAGCTTCTTCACGGGCAAAATAATAGCAGGGTGACTTAATGTAAATGGCATAGCTCTTATATACAGAAGGTTGTCGTGAGTTGCTATAAATTCTTTTTCTGTCTCTTTTTTTGTTGCCAAATTCTTAAAAGACAAGCAATTAGGGGGTTGACAAATCACAGCTTTTGGATATAATGTCCGATAGGTAATTAAAGTATATATTTATATACGAAAACATTTTGACCATTTGAAGGTGGTGAAAAACTAATATGACAGGTGTCAGAGTACGTGAAGATGAATCGTTCGAACGCGCCCTTCGCAGATTTAATAAATTTTGTGAAAAGGCTGGTATTCTATCTGATTACAAAAAGAATCAGCATTTTGAAAAACCTTCAGCTATTAAGAAACGTAAACTCGCTGCAGCTATAAGAAAAGCTCGCAAAACGAGATTGTTTCCGAACAAAAAATAATGTCTATAATTAAACAATTAGACGAAGATATCATTAAGGCCCTAAAGGCTGGAGAAAAATTAAAACTCTCTGTTCTTCGGGGCCTTAAGTCTGATCTAAAATACAAGCTCATTGAGGCAGGCAAAGAACTGTCGGGTGAGCAAGTTTTGGAAGTTCTCGGTTCAGCCCGCAAAAAGCGGATGGAATCAATTGAGCAGTTTTCCAAGGCTGGACGGACCGATCTGTCCGATAAAGAGCAAGCAGAGCTTGAAATTATTGTCGCCTATCTCCCCAAGCAGATGGACGAATCTGAGCTAAGAGAGCTTATCAAAGCAGCTATTACTGAATCAGGGGTTGATTCACCGCAAAAAATGGGACTCGTAATGAAAGTCCTCATGCCCAAAGTTAAAGGCAAAGCAGACGGTAAAACCGTTCAAAAATTAGTCACAGAATTACTTGCCAACTGATTAAAAAAACAACTAAATTGACGTAGAATTAGAATACACTTCAGGGAGTGGTCTGTATGAATTGGATAGATGGTATCTTTATAGTTCTATTGTTGTCTTCAGTTATTGTTGGTTCAAAGAAAGGTCTCATACGTGAGCTAATGGCATTTGCCGTCTTCTTTGCATCAATTATCGCATCGGTTAATTACATCGACCTTGTCGCAGTCTGGGTATATGAAAACGTTGGTGGCTCACCCCTTGTGTGCGCTTCCCTTTCTTTCATAATACTTCTGGCAGCAACCTATGCACTGTTTAAACTTTTGGGAATGCTCTTTTACAAAGTTGCCCAAATCAAAGGCACTAATCGCCGAGACCAAATGGGTGGTGCGATGGTTGGATTCTTAAGAGGATGGGTCGCAGTTGGATTTCTTACTTTTATAGCTTTCCTCCTGCCAATGCCCGATATGTTCTATTCTGCTTTTGAGTCATCACTATTAGGTCCAACAATTGCCAAAACTGTACCGCTTATGTTTGAAACAACATCAGCAATACACCCCAAGAACCCGAATTTTATGGATAAAGTTGAAGAAGCACTTCTTTACGGTCCCTCAAGTGGTCAGGCCGGCAAGAATATGCTGACAGAAGAACGGCAGGAAGTACATGAAGTCTTGAGACTAATTGAGAAGAATTTCATCCTGAAACGTGACGTGAGCTAACTTAGTTTTCATCTGTTAAACTGCTCCATAATGCTTATATTAAAGCCGGCCGATGGTCGGCTTTTTTGTTAGAATGAAAATATTATGATAGATCAACATACTATAGACATCTTGGAATTCCCTCAGATTGTTAAAGCGATCAGAGAGCATTGCATTACACCATACGGTGGCGACCACGTGGACAATCTTGGGCCAATGTATGATCTTAATAAGATCAACCAGCGCTTAGATGAAGTCTCACAGATGAAGGATATTATCAATTTCCATTCATCCTTCCCCCTCTACCGCGTTGATGATTGCAGACCACATCTGGAACGATCTACCGTACAAGGTACATTTATCGAACCATCCGCAATGCTGACCGTGCTTGAATTAGTCGAAGTTTCCATAGCGATAAATGAATATGAAAAAGATGAACGGGATAATTTCGACGCTATCGCAGCCTATCTCCCAAAAGTCCGATCCTTCCCGGAACTCAAAGTAGAAATCCGCCGAACTATCGACGAACGTGGCGAAGTAAAAGATTCTGCCTCCAGCAAACTCAAAAGAGTCCGCCATGACCTGATTGACTCAAAACGTAAGATCATCGCCCGACTTGAAAACATGCTCGCCGATAAACGTAAAAAATCTGGATGGCAGGATGATGTTGTAACACAACGCAACGGCAGATATGTTATTCCCGTTCTGGCAGGAAATTTCTCGCAGGATATGGGTATCCTTCACGACCGTTCTCAATCAGGTGCTACCTTCTGGATTGAACCGCAAGAGACTGTTGAGATGAACAACAAAGTCAGTCAGTTGATGCAAGACGAAAGACTGGAACTTGACCGGATCCTTCGTGCTCTTACAGCCGAAATTGCACAGCGTGCCGAAGCTCTAACCGAAAACTGTCGTCTTATTGGACAACTTGATTTTTTCCATGCCGCCGCGAGATTTGCCGATGACATCAAGGCAAATCGACCGAAGGTGATTGATGAACCTTCGTTTAACCTGATAGATGCCCGCCACCCGCTCTTAATGTTACAGCTTAAAGAGCTCGACAAGGTTGTCCCTCTAACTCTTGACATCAACAGCAATCGCCCCGGCATACTTATAACCGGCCCCAATACAGGCGGTAAAACTATCGGTCTAAAAACAATCGGACTAATGGTTGTAATGGCCCAATCAGGTTTACTATTACCCGCATCCGATCAAACCGAAGTTGGCATATTTAATCAGCTCTTCGCCGATATTGGCGATGAACAATCTATCGAACTGTCACTCTCAACTTTTTCATCCCATATCCGAAATATCATCGCAGCAATCAATCAAGTTTCCGACGACAGCCTGATACTCTTCGATGAAATCGGAGCAGGTACCGACCCCAAAGAAGGTGCCGCCCTCGCTGAAGCTATTATTTTGCATCTGTTAAAAACTGGTGCACGTCTCGTAGTAACAACTCACTATTCACATCTTAAGACACTCGCACTTGAACATACCGAGATTGAAAACGCATCAATGGAATTTGACCGCGAATCATTAGCTCCTACCTTCAGACTCCAACTCGGAATCCCCGGTTCATCCTACGCCCTTGAGATTGCCAAACGTCTTGGGATGCCCTCAGAAGTCTGCGATGCAGCATCTATTTTGGTAGGGTCGGGCGAACGCTCATTGTCTGACCTGATTGCAGAACTTGAAGACGAATTAGCAATAGTCCGTGAAGACAGATCCGAACTGACCGACCGACTTGAATCAACAAAATCCCGTGAAGAATATTTCAAAACAGCTACTGAAAAACTCGACAAAGAGATTGCTGAACGGAAAAAAGAAGCTCTCGCCGAAACAGAGCAACTACTGGATGATACCAGAAAGAAAACCGAAAAACTTGTCGCCGAAATTAGAAACTCACAGGCCGACGACAAAAAAGTGAAAGAGATTCATCGCACAATGAAACAAGCGGGCGACCAGGTCTCCTCCTTAAAAAAATCACTTAGTAAACAAAAACAGAAGAGAAGCAAAGACCAGACCAGCTTTGATCATGGCGACACAGTCAGAATTATCTCTTTCAATCAGGAAGGTAAGATAAGCCAACTCCTGTCGGGTAAAAGAGCAAAAGTCGATATTGGCAACGTTTCAACAATAGTCGAGTTCAGAAATCTTGAAAAGCTGAACCGAAGCAGTAAAGGTAAAGTCTCTGGCCGACCTGCAAATTACGACACTTCTCCCCCACCCTCAGCGCTCACACCAGAGATACATTTACGGGGAATGACTGTTGAGGAAGCTATTGAGACACTTGGAAGATTTATCGATAATGCGGTTGTCAACGGCCTGACTCAGATATATGTTATACATGGTAAAGGAACCGGTAAACTGCGCCGCACCCTCTCAGAATGGCTTAAAAGCCACCGTGAAGTAAAAGGCATCAGGCTCGGCGACTGGAATGAAGGCGGTGCCGGCGTTACTGTGGTAAAACTCAAAGTATGATACCCGAAGAAATTATAAACCAAATCAGAGAGACTGTTGATATCGGACAGGTAGTCGGTGAATATGTCCGGCTCAAAAAACGTGGTCGCAACTTCGAAGGACTATGCCCGTTTCATACTGAGAAAACTCCATCGTTTAAAGTAAATTCCGACAAACAAATTTACCATTGTTTTGGATGTGGCAAAGGTGGCAATGTTTTTACGTTTCTAATGGACCATGAACGAATGTCATTTGTGGAAGCAGTGAAACATCTTGCTCCCAAAGCTAACGTCACAATCCGCGAAGAAAAATCTGACCACCGTCGCGAACAAATCGAACGAGTAGCCTTCGCTCAAACAGTAGCCCTTGAGTATTTCAAAAAACAATTGAAACTACCAAAATACTCAATCGTTCGTGACAAGTACCTGATAGGGAAACGACGTATTACAGAGGAAAGTATCGAAACTTTCGGTCTCGGTATGGCCAGCGAAGAATGGGATGATTTCTTAAAACATGCAACCGCCAAAGGCCTGAGCAAAGACGACCTCGTTAAAGCAGGACTTCTTATTTACAACGAGGACAAAAACTCGCACTACGACCGTTTCAGACAACGC
>JAUVAR010000334.1 GCA_030591625.1 Candidatus Zixiibacteriota bacterium | reverse complement strand
TCTCAGGATTGAAAACAGCCGTCTCACTATTCATTCGTAATTTAAGCGCAGAAGAGTTTGAATCCCACAAAGCAGATATTGCTGCCTCATTCCAGGAAGCAGCCGTTGATTCACTCGCTATCAAAACTGTTCGAGTTGCCCAGGACAATAATATTAATCATGTAACTCTCTCGGGTGGAGTTGCTGCCAACAGCCGATTAAGAGAAGTTCTCGCCGAATCACTCAAGCGAGTCGGCAAAAAACTCTTTTGTCCCTCAATTCAACTTTGTACCGACAACGCAGCGATGATTGCAGCAACTGGATATTACAAGTTCCAGGAACTTGGGCCGGGTGAACTGATTGCCAATGCAATACCAAATTTGGCCCTCCCCGAAGCTCAATAACCAAGCGATACAGCCCTTTTTCAGACTCTTGTCAATTCTATTGCGCTCAATTCGAAATTTCGTAAATTACATCTTCACTTTTTACCGTATAGTTAGCGAAGCACTTATATAATGAGAGAAATTTTAGAAAAGAAATTCTTCCCGCGTGTTTTGAAACCGGGACGTTACGCCGGTGGCGAACAGGGACAAATCATCAAGTCCCCAAATGGACGAACGCGCTACCTTCATTGTTATCCCGACAAGTATGAAATTGGAATGTCATACGTTGGGCTTCAAACAATTTATCATATCGTAAACAAAGATGATCGCTTCATTGCCGAACGTGCCTTTGCGCTTGATCGTGATGCCGAAAAAATTCTGCGAGATGAACAGCTTCCGCTCTTCTCTTTAGAAACTTCAACTCCCGCCAAAGATTTTGATGCGATAGGTTTCACCCTCGTCGATGAAACTGTTTATACAAATATGCTCGGCATGATCGACCTGGCCGGCATTCCGATACGATCATCCGAACGATCAGACGATGACCCAATCATCATGGCCGGTGGTCCGGCAGTTTTTAATCCAGAACCGATAGCACCGTTTGTCGATCTCTTTTTCCTCGGTGATGCCGAAGAAGGCCTTCCGGAAATGTTGACAATTTTGCACGACATGAAAGATGCCACACGAAAAGAAAAGCTCGAAGCTATCTGCAAAAATGTCAAGTCGGTTTACATTCCACGCTTCTACGACGACAACCGGAAACCAACGGTTGACTTCGCACCGAATGAAATAGAAACGCGTATCGTTTACGATCTGAAACCAGAATACTACCCCGACTTTCCTCTTGTACCACTTATCGAAACAATCCACGACCATCTTTCCGTTGAAATTATGCGAGGCTGTCCTCAGGGTTGCCGTTTCTGTATGGCTGGTGCAATCTATCGCCCTGTTCGCATGCGAAGCAAAGATGACATCAAGAAACAGGTCATAACACAAGTTCGCAATACAGGTTATAGTACAGTTTCGCTCCTGTCGTTATCGAGTTCAGATTATCCTGAAATCGAATCACTCGCAACATCGTTGGGTCGTACCCTTGAATCACAACGCATCTCCCTGTCGCTTCCATCTTTGAGACCGGGAACAATTTCTCCCGAGCTACTTAGCGCAGTTAGTCGTGTGCGCAAAGGTGGTCTTACAATTGCCCCCGAAGCAGGGACCGAACGACTGAGGCTTTTTATTCGTAAAGATTTTCCCGATGAAGCAATCTATGACACTGTCCGACTCGCCATCAAAAAGGGATGGAACTCGATCAAGCTCTATTTCATTATCGGTCTTCCAACCGAAACAGACGACGATCTACAAGGGATCGCAAATCTATGTCGTAACATTCACGCGATTGCGAGGGAGTACTCACACAAAATAAATATCAATGTTACACTTTCGCCGTTCACTCCCAAACCACACACCCCGCTTCAATGGGATGGTATCGATGCAGAAGAAGAAATATTTCGCAAAATCAAATTCATTCGCTCCGCTACCAATATAAATAAAATTCATTATAAACATTCTGACACAAGACTCGCGCAGGTCGTTGGTGTGCTTGGTCGGGGTGACCGTACAATGGCCGATGCAATCGAACATGTGTTCAAACAAGGCGGTCGTTTTGATGGATGGAGTGAAGATTTTGATTTTGTCAAGTGGCGCAGTGCGTTCGAAGAAACCGGTGTAAAAGTAGAAGAATGGCTCACAGCTATTCCATTCTCAAGAGACCTCCCCTGGTCACATATTCGTAAAGGACCATCGGTTGAACATCTTAAAAAAGAACGCGAACTCACTTCTGCCCAACTGAAGGATTTTGTCCCGTTCTGCAATGAAACCGACCCAACCAGTACAGAAACAACATCATCTCAGTTTGGACGAAGCAAAAAGAAAGTTGCATCTCGTAATCTTGTCGCCCCAACCAAAAACCGTGTACGTATCAGATGGGGACGTTCTGCACGTTACCGTTATATGTCGCATCTGGACAACCTGCGATTATTTGAACGAACTCTTAGACGCACTCAACTTCCGGTTGCTTACTCACAGGGATTTAACCCAACAATGAAACTTTCATTCGGTCCTCCCCTGCCACTGGGATTTACTTCAGAAGCTGAGTATGCCGACATCACCTTTGAGTCAAACCTTGTACCCTCAATGATTGACAAACTGAGAGCAAGTATGCCGGAGGATTTCGACCTGCTTGAATCCCGCTCGGTATTGGGCAAAAATGTTTCACTATCGGCAAAACTAAATCGTGCCGTCTATAGGATTGCTCGCAAGTATTGTCCCGCCAATGCCGACCCCGATATACTTGCCGTTGAAATGCTTGCAAAAGAATCTATCGAAGTAATTCGCAACTCCAAGAAGGGTACCAAGACTATTGATATCCGACCGGCCATTTTTGATATTACAGTTGGAGCAGAACAAATCG
>JAUVAR010000246.1 GCA_030591625.1 Candidatus Zixiibacteriota bacterium | reverse complement strand
TGCAGGCTGAGCCTGACCAACAGGTTGAGCCTGTATCTGTTCTTCAGGGAAAAGTGACATCGGACGAACTCGGTTTGTTGCCTTTGGTTTTTCTTCTGCAACCTTCATCACAGGTTTAGCTTTTTCATCGCCAAAACCAGTTGCAATAACTGTAACGCGCATCTGGTTTTCCATTGACGGATCAATGACAGCACCGAAGATGATGTTGGCATCTTCGCCCGCTTCGTCATAGATAAGCGATGTAGCAGTATTGACATCGAGCAGAGTCATGTCGTCGCCACCGGTAACATTGATGAGGACACCTTTGGCTCCGGCAATAGCTGTGTTCTGCAATAGTGGTGATGAAATAGCTTCACGAGCTGCATCAATAGCTCTTTCATCGCCTGTACCCGAACCGGTCCCCATGAGGGCATCACCCATTTCGAGCATGACAGTTTTAACGTCGGCAAAGTCACAGTTGATCAACCCGGGGATAGTAATCAGATCAGAGATACCTTTGGTTGCCTGATGAAGTACATCATCGGCCGTTGCAAAAGCCTGAGTCAAAGTTGTTTGTTTGTCAACGATTTCCAGAAGACGTTCGTTCGGTATCGTTATGAGTGTATCAACGCGTGCTTTTAATTCGGCGAGACCTTTCTCTGCACGAAGCGTTCTTTGGCGTCCTTCAAAACGGAACGGCTGAGTTACAATAGCAACCGTTAGAGCACCAACTTCTTTGGCGATTTCCGCAACTAATGGTGCAGCACCTGTTCCGGTTCCGCCACCCATACCGGCAGTGATAAAAACAAGGTTAGGCTTTCCGAGGGCCTGCTTTATTTCTTCACGGCTTTCGATAGCAGCCTGGCATCCGGTTTCAGGGTTGGCACCCGCACCGAGACCATCGGTGATTTCTTTGCCGATTTGTACCCTGCTCTCGGCTCTGTTCTGATCGAGAACCTGAGCATCGGTATTGATCGCGACAAACTCAACTCCTTTGAGTTCGGCAGCGATCATTCGATTGATGGCATTTCCACCACCACCACCTACACCTACTACCTTGATGTTTGCGTAGTTGACGTAGTCGGGTGCAAAATCAAATTTGTGTTTCGCATCTGACATTCGTAGTTCCTCCATGAATATCTATTCTCTACCTATAATTTTTTCGTAATCCATTGTTCTATCTTTTTCAATATTCCACCAAGCGCGCCACCGACACCTTTGTCATCAGGAATATTTTCAAATCCAAAAACCATCAATCCATGAGCGGTTGCAAATGATGGTGAGTCAAGTTCTTCGGGTGTATGTTCAATCCCAGTTATCGTTCCAAGTCGAACCGGCATATCAAATATCTGTTCAGCCAATTCGAGTGTACCTTTTAGTATTGCACCACCACCGGTTAAGATCACACCGGAAGTGAACATATCGAGTCGGTGAACCTTTTTTAGATCTCTGTTTACAAGCGACAATATTTCTTCCATGCGTGGTTCAATAATTGAAGCGAGCACATTACGCGAAATCGAACGTGCTTCACGGCCGGCAACTCCTGGCACTTCGACCATTTCAGTAGGATCGACCATCGACGCAAGCGCTGCACCATGATTCATTTTGAGATCTTCGGCATGATCAAGAGCAGTTCGCAGACCGATAGCGATGTCATTGGTGACGTTACGACTACCGAGAGGAACAACCGTTGTATGACGAATCGCTCCATCGAAAAAGAGTGAGGCGTTTGTAATTTCACCACCAAGATCAACTATCGCACAACCCGATTCAGTTTCATTGTCAGTAAGCATCACATGCGATTGGGCTAACGATTCTAGCACCATATGATCAACACCAAGGTGACATCGCTCAAGAGCGCGATAAATATTTCGTGCAGATGTTATTGATGCAGTTACAATATGTGTTTCAACTTCAAGACGGATGCCCGACATTCCGACCGGGTCTTTGACACCGGTTTGATCATCAACCGAATATGATTGTGGAATGACATGGATGATTTCACGGTCAATAGGAATAGCAACTGCCTGAGATGCTTCAATTGCTTTTCTAACATCGCCTGATGTAATTTCGTTATCAGTACGAGTAACAGCAATAACACCATGAGAATTTATTGAACGTACATGCTCGCCTGCGATACCGACAGTTACTCTATCTATTTCAGTACCCGAAACCATCTGTGCATCTTCGATTGCTTTTCTGATTGATCGCACAGTTTTTTCCATATCAACGACGACACCACGACGAAGCCCATCTGCGGGTGCCTGCCCATGACCGATTACATAGATGTCACCATGCTTATCCATCTCACCAACGAGAGCTACAATTTTGGTAGTTCCGATATCGAGCGATGCGACCATGCGTTCGTCAGACATGCTTACTTGTTCTCCGTGCTGACAATCATATTGTAATTAGTCAGGTCCAAAGATCTGACAGTAGACAGATCAGTATCAAACTGACCGATAAATTCGACGAATCTTTTCATTTGCGAGAAGAATTCATCGGCGTTTAACTTCAAGCGATAATCAAACCCATCTATTGATGCGACAATATACTCGTTTGAGTCCAGATCAATTTCAGAGATCAATCGAAAGAGATCATTGTTTGCGTTTTTAAGTTTAAGAAGTTCTGCAACGAGCACTTCCACTCTTGAATCACCGCAGAAACCATATAGGTTGTTCGCGGTCACAGAGGTCAGGATTGGACAGTCCCATGACGATTCATCTTCTCTTAATGGAACGATGCGACCAAGTTCGTTGACGCCCTTAATACGGCCGGAAGAAGCATCAACAACAAAGCATACCGGCTCAAATAAGTTGGTGTGAATATCAATCCGATCAGGGAAGTCATAATTGAGATTCACTTTAACGATACCATCACGTGCCAGCAATAATTTTGTCAGGCTGTCGAGAGGTTGACGCAACAGAGCTTTTTCACTTTGAAGTGGGAATTGTTCGGACCAATTCTCAATCGGTTCACCGTCAAGTGTTACCGCCTGCAGATACATAGTCTCAGTAAAATTAATTACTGCAATAATCGCGACTACTGCTGCAGCAATCGCAACGAATAGTGCTTTTCTTCTGGCGTCCAAAGAGATCTTCATTTGGTCAACCTCTCAAGTATCATATTGCGAATATGTGTAATCGACCCAGCACCGATTGTCATTATCAGATCACCGGGATTGGCAATCTCTTCAATTTTATCAACAGCATTTTCTTTGCGTCCTACATAGGAGAAATTGTTATACCCTTTTGCCTCTGCAGCCTTCACGATAGTATCGGAAGTTAATCCTTTAATCGGTTCTTCTCGTGCAGGATAGATATCTGTCAGGATACAATGATCGGCAGCTGATAATACTTCAACGAAATCATCAAGAAAATCTCGTGTTCGTGTAAAGAGATGTGGCTGGAAGATTACTATCAATCTACGGTCATAATTATCTCTCACTGTATCGAGAGTAGCTTTGATTTCGGTTGGATGATGCGCATAATCATCGATGAGCATTATATCGTTCACCTCACCAACAAATTCGAACCTACGCTCTACACCTGCGAACAACTCAAGAGCTTTTGCAATTGTTTCAAATGGGATATCAAGTTCCAGGGCTGATGCAATTGCAGCCATTGCATTTGTTACATTATGCTTACCTGGCATATTCAACACTATCTGGCCAAGAGATTCCTCTCCACTAACAACATTGAAGGTCGAACGACCATTTCGCATTTGCAAGTTGGTTATTTGATAATCAGCATCATCGTCGTAACCAAATGTTATGTAAGGTCGGGCAATACGACTTTTGATCATAGCAATGTTTTTATCTTCGTTGAACAAAACTGCTGAACCATAGAAAGGAACACGGTTAATATATGTCAGGAATGATTCACGCAAATCATCCAGCGAGTCGTAACAATCAAGATGATCCGCCTCAATATTTAGAACGACGGCCATCCCTGGATACATCGCCAGGAACGACTTGTCATATTCATCTGCCTCAGCAACAAGATATTCACCCTCACCAAGTGCAGCACCAGTCCCGAGCTCGGCTACAATCCCACCAACGATCAAAGTCGGTTTCAATTCGGCCCGTCTCAGGATCATGCCAATCATTGAAGTCGTTGTTGTTTTCCCGTGTGTACCGGCAACACCAATGGAGAATTTGAGACGCATCAGTTCACCGAGCATTTCAGCACGTTTAATAACCGGGATACCGAGACGTTTTGCTTCTACAATTTCCGGATTCTCAGACGAGATCGCGGAAGAAATAACAACAACATCGACATCGGTAAGATTTTCTGAACGGTGGCCATCGAATATTGTCA
>JAUVAR010000173.1 GCA_030591625.1 Candidatus Zixiibacteriota bacterium | reverse complement strand
GTCTGACAACCGACGAACCGACGGCCGCGTTGGCGGGTGGCGCGATGATGGGTAGTCTCATGACCGATTATAATACGCCTATCATGAAAACATGTGGCGGTTTTATTATTCTTCCGGTCAGTCACAATCTGATACGTCGTCGCAACGAAACAATTCCTGAGATGAAAAAGATTGGTCAGTCAGCCTGTGACCAATGCACCTACTGTACCGAATTTTGCCCGCGTTATCTTTTGGGTTATCAAATCGAACCACACAAAGTTATGCGTTCGTTAGGTTTTGCCGGCGAAAAAGATGATGCCTGGGGAAAATTTGCGGTCAACTGTTGTGAATGTAATCTCTGTTCGCTCTATGCATGTCCCGAAGATTTGGATCCTAAACAGGCGTGTGTCAGATCGACAAGAAATATTAAGCTTAAGAGAATCGAATACATTCCACCCGACGCAGAACTTTCCGCCCACCCTATGCAGGAACACCGCAAAGTTTCGATTGATCGCCTTACACGAAAATTAGGTTTGGTGCCATACAAACGTGAAGCACCACTCTCAGATATAAAACTCTCACCATCAAAAGTTACGATCCCGTTGAAACAACATATTGGCAACGACGCACAGCCGACGGTCAAAGTAGGTGAGAGTGTAACCCTTGGACAGCAAATTGGCAATCTACCGTCCGATAATTTTGGCGCGGCAGTGCATGCATCGATATCGGGCAAAGTGACAGAAGTTGGCTCATCGATAATAATAGAAGCAGGATAGATTATGGAATATAACGCGATAGGTTTGATCGAATACTCATCAATTGCCAAAGGAATCGGATCGGCCGACGCAATGGTAAAAGCTGCAGCTGTCGAACTTGTAATCAGTCGAACAATCTGTTCCGGCAAATATATGAACTTAGTTGCCGGTGATGTTCAGGCAGTCAAATCTGCCGTTGCAGATGGTGAAGTGTACGGAGCGGAGTCAGTTATTGACAGCTTTGTTATACCAAACGTACACCCCGATGTTTTTCCGGCGATGTCCGGTTCGACCCAGGTGCTCAAACTTGATGCGCTCGGAATCATTGAATCATTCTCGGTCGCATCGTTAGTTGAAGGTGCCGATGCAGCCGCTAAAGCTGCCGAAGTAAAACTAATTGAGATAAGACTCGCGATGGCTTTAGGTGGCAAAGCGTTCGTAACTCTTACAGGTCCGGTCGGTGCGGTAGAGGCGGCCATTGCTGCCGGAGTCGAAGTAGTGTCGAAAGCGGGAATGCTTGTTAACAGTGTTGTAATTCCGTCACCGCGTCCCGAACTCTTAAGAGATATACTGTAAACCAAAACCACGATGGTGTACCATGCCCCTTTCTGATTATGAAATAGAAAAAATCACTGAGATTGTTGCCGGACGAGTTGGCGAAAAACTTGACGGCAAAGCACTAAGGCAAATCGTTGATCGTGTCGTTGACGGTATGCAGGCCGAACGAGGTAATCCCGACATCAAAGGGGCAACCTGCGAAGTTTCTGCGCCTTCAAGTGAAGTACGACCTAATGTCGCGGTAAAAGATACTCTCGATCCATTAGTTGCAGGACAAGGCGGGCTATACGATCAAATCGAAAAGACCGATGCCACTCGTGTAATCATTGCGGCGTTCGGACAAAATCGTCCGGGTGTTGTTGCTTCGATCTCCGGTGTGCTCGCCGAAGAGAATTGTTCAATCGAAGATATTTCGCAGACGTTGATGCAGGAATTCTTTTCGATGATCATGGTGGTCAACATGTCGGACTGCAAACTTGACTTCGCCGGACTTCGTGACAAGATACAAACCTTCGAAGCCCAACTCGGCATGAAAGTATATGTCATGCACGAGGATATCTTCCGCTACATGCACAGGATTTAAGAAAAGCCAATACTGAACCATGTCATACAAACCAGAAGAAATAATCGAAACGATACACATGACCGAGGTCGAACACCTCGATATACGAACTGTAACCCTCGGCGTATCGCTCCGCGACTGTTCATCACCCGACCCCAAAGAACTACTCGAACGAATAAAAGAAAAACTCCTCCGCAAGGGCGAGAACCATGTCGCCACAGTTGAAACGATTTCATCCGAATTCGGAATCCCAATAGCGAACAAACGAATCGCAGTCACGCCAATCTCAATAGTTGCCGATGGTCACGACCCGGCTACCTTTGTCAAAGTTTGTGAGATGCTCGATTACTGCGCCGGTGAAATAGGGGTCGATTACCTCGGTGGCTATTCTGCACTTGTGCAAAAAGGAATGACTATTGGTGATAAAAATTTGATCGATACTATCCCCGATGCGCTCGCGGCAACCGCTCGTGTTTGTTCGTCGGTAAATGTTGCATCGACCAAAGCAGGGATCAACATGGATGCAGTCGCACTCATGGGTCGTATCATCAAAGAGCTTGCTTCCAAAACTCACGAGGCAATCGGGTGTTGCAAGCTTGTAACGTTTGCCAACTGTGTCGAAGATAACCCGTTCATTGCTGGAGCATTCCACGGCATCTCGGAACCGGAGACAGTTATCAATGTCGGTATCTCCGGACCGGGCGTTGTTCTTAATGCTGTCAAACAAGCCGGTCAATGCGAATTTGGAATTCTGGCCGAAGTAATAAAACGTACCGCCTTCAAAGTAACCCGCATGGGGGAGATGGTCGGAAGAAAAGCATCCGAACGAATGGGTGTACCATTCGGTATTGTTGATATATCATTGGCGCCAACACCGGCCGAAGGTGACTCGGTCGGTTCGATTCTTGAAGCGTTTGGTTTGGAACGATGTGGTACTCATGGTACGATTGCCGCTCTTATGTTACTAAATGACGCGGTCAAGAAGGGTGGCCTGATGGCATCGTCCTATGTTGGTGGAATGTCAGGTGCGTTTATACCTGTATCGGAAGATGCCGGCATGATTGCAGCTGTCGAAGCGGGCGCACTATCATTAGAAAAACTGGAGGCGATGACTTCGGTCTGTTCGGTTGGACTCGACATGATTGCTGTGCCGGGCGACACTCCAGCCGAATCGATTTCGGGAATCATTGCCGACCAGGCTGCGATTGGTATTTCCAATCACAAAACAACTGCCGTTCGTATCATGCCTGTCCCCGGTAAAATGGTTGGTCAGTCGGCTGAGTATGGCGGGCTCCTGGGCACTGCTCCGATTATGCCTGTCTCAATGTTTTCGTCCGCGTCGTTTATTAGTCGTGGCGGACGTATCCCCGCTCCGGCCAGTGGCATAAATAATTAACCTGTCAAAAGAGAAAAGCTGAAAGGACAAAACCGATGCGATCATTAACTGATAAAGTAGTAGTGATAACCGGCGCATCGGGTGGGATCGGTTCTGCAATTGCAAGACAGTTTGCAAATGAACAAGCCCGCCTTCTCCTGTGTGGTCGTGATAATAAAAAATTAAAAGCTGTCGCCGCATCACTCAATTTATCCCATGGGAATTGCATTACTGTAACTGCCGATGTTACCAAATCGTCGGGCATGAAAAAAATAATCGAAACTGCATACAAACATTTTGGTCGAATAGATGTCTTTATAAATAATGCCGGAGTAGGTATGAACAAACTTTTCATTCGCACAACGGAAAAAGAGTTTGATCAAATGATTGCAGTGAATCTCAAGTCAGTATTTTATTCGTTTCAACAACTGCTTCCTCGTATGTATGATCAGGGTTGTGGACAGATTATTAATATATCTACTATGGCTGCCAAGCAGGGTGTCCCGGGTCTTTCCGCTTATTCGGCCTCAAAAGCTGCGATGAATATCCTAAGTGAAGCAGTCGCTTCTGAAGTACGAAACGAAAATATTAAGATATCAGTTCTTGCTCCCGCCTCGGTCGATACTGATTTTATGTCGAATATGGCTCCGCGTTCGCGTGTACGAAGCAAAGCGGCAAGAAAGCTGATGGCTGACGAAGTAGCTGAATCAGTTATTTTTCTGGCCCGCCAAAATGAAAACGCCTGGATTTCATTAGCTGAAATAAGACCGCTACTCGTAAAAAAATAATCCTGAATATTATAATGCGGCTCGCCGACATAAGCCAAACGAGCCGCTACTCCTTCGGAGCAGGGCGAGCACACATGTCCCCGCCACGCCAGGAGCGTTCATTTATGGCAAATGTAGTCAACAGGCCCCTTAGTGTGCTGACAAATTGGACAAAAAGTCCAACCTGTAAGAATTCCTGCAACACATTTATTCCGGTATTTTTTGAATGCAAATAAGGAACCGGTGACCTGTTTACATTTCGATACTTAAAATATATCTACAGTTTTAAAAGAGTCAAGGTAAATCAGACTTGATGTGTATTTGTATAAGTCTATTCCTGAGTTCCATACTTATAATTTAAGATAAGTAAAATCGGTCAATGTTACTTTTCTTCCCTGAATAATAACCAATCTTACACCAAAATTAGTTCTATATTCAGTTGATACCGGCGTTTTGAAGCCAAAAAGGCTTAAGTTGCATCATTAGCCAATTATGTTATATTTATAATTATGTGCATAGTGATAGAGGAGAGAGAATGACAAATGAAGGACTGCTCTGTTGGAGTTGTGGGAAACCGACAGGAATTAAAGGAAAAGTATTCCGAGCCGATACATGCGTTGACTGCATGGCCGCACTTCGCAGTTGTCGGGGGTGCAAACATTTTGAACCGACCCGAAGGTTTCAATGCATTGAGAGTATAGAAAAAAGTATTCCGGAAAAAGATAAAGCGAACTTCTGCGATTATTTCCAGATGCGAGATGTTATAAAGGTACCCGGCGGAATATCTGCTAACACCGAATCAAAAGACAGTCGCAAGAAAAATTTCGACGACCTCTTCAACGACTGATTTTTAATGACTAAAAAAACTCCGCAATTTAAACTGCCGGTGCTTGACCACCGAAGTTGGCCCATTCTTCTTTCGAAGGGCCATAGATACCCGGCACAGGTAATCCCGCTTGACGCATCAGAACAGTCAGCTGTCCTCGGTGATGAATCTCATGATGGATCAAAATAGAAAGAGTAAGTCCGCGTTTCCATTTCTCGCCGTATAGATCATCGACCGTCTCAAGGGCTGCATCTTCCCACTTGTCATTGACTTCCTTCATTAGTTCAGATGCAACATTTTTATAAGATGAGGCAATCTCAGCTGCTGTAGTCGGGACAGGGTCGTCGGCTGTGACACTCGAAATACTAAGCCCGGTTTGTGGCATCATTTCGGCAATAGTTGTAACGATATGCCAGGCGACTCGGGCGATTGAGCGGTGACCATCCGAAACGGATTGATCAAGAGAGGCGTCACTCAGCGACGTAAGTATCTTACTTGTTTTTTCGGACTCAGATTTCCATACAGTTTCGAAATCGGCAATCGTTCTATACATGAGTTTCTCACAATACCAAAAGATTAATAGTTACTTACACTCTTAACACTCTACGTCGAAAACTCTCAAACGACTATCACAAATTAAGACATTATTTCTTTAATCTTAGCCAACGTATCATCATTGAGAGTTACGTCGGATGCGCCGAGATTTTCTTTTAACTGTTCTACGGATGTGGCTCCAATTATAGCACAAGAAATTTCGGGATGACTTAATACCCAGGCGATAGATAATTGTGCCAAACTAATTCCCAATTCATCCGCTAACCCACCAAGCACACGAACCTTGTTGAGGTTCGATTCAGTCATATCGTTTTCGAGCCACTTGGTCTCTTTGCCTCGAGAACCTTGGGGTGCGCCATCATTATATTTACCTGTTAAAATCCCCTGTGAGAGGGGAGACCATACGGTAAAACCGATTCCATTTTTCGCACAGAATGGCATAATAGATTCTTCAATATGCATGTCTAATAGATTGTAGCGTGGTTGTTCCACCGCCGGACGGTGCCCGCTCCACGAAGGGGCCGATTTAAAGGCCGCATCAATTTGATCGGCTTCCCAACACGATGTTCCCCAGTAAAGAACTTTTCCGGCCTGTACCAGATCAGACATCGCCCGAGCAGTTTCTTCAACCGGAGTCTGTTCATCCCAGCGATGACAGTAATAGATATCGAGATAATCAATTCCGAGTCGAGTGAGTGATTTGTCAACCGACTCAAAAATATGTTTTCGGCTCAAACCGCGATCATTGATATTATCCGACATCGGCCAGAAAACTTTTGATGAAATAACCAGGTCAGAACGTTTCATCTC
>JAUVAR010000318.1 GCA_030591625.1 Candidatus Zixiibacteriota bacterium | reverse complement strand
TGAATATGTCACCCTGATGAACAATCCGAACGAAAAATACAACCTGCCGTACGAGCATGACGGTGCCCGCAATATGTGGGAAGCATCAAACATGAGAACGCTTAACATCCCAATTGAAAAGCTTAAGAGTTACACCATGACTGCCCTTTATGATTCACAGGCTGTCTGGTTTGCATGTGATGTTGGCAAAGGCAACTACGGCTCGGACGGTATATTGAGCACAAAAATATATGACTACGAAACACTATTTGGGCTCGATTTTAAAATGAGCAAAGCGGATGAAATTGCGTTCTTCCAGGGCACAACAAATCATGCGATGGTTTTTCTTGGTGTTGACACAGCCGATGGTGGCAAGCCGGTCAAATGGTTGGTTGAAAATAGCTGGGGTACCAAGAACGGCAACAAGGGATATTGGAATGCGTATGACGACTGGTTTGAGCAGTATGTCTATATGGTCATAATTCCGAAACGGTTGCTCTCTGACGAAGACCTTAAAAATTACGACAAGAAAGCACAACTGCAACCGATGTGGGACCCAATGTCAAGAGCATTAAGATAGTATATACTTGTATGGAAATATTAGAGAAGCTCAAGCAAGTTGTTCCAGAAGACAGAATAACTATCGGACCGGACCAACTTGCATCAGTCTCAAAAGATGAATCGACTCTGTCACCCGTAACACCTCTGGTGTTGATATGGTGTATGAGTGCAGACGAAGTAGCTGCTGTTGTACGTGTTTGTATTGAATCTAAGACACCGATAACAACGCGTGGAGCAGGATCGGCTCTTGAAGGATCAACTGTGCCGTGCGAGAACGGCATCGTTCTTGATCTTAGTCGTATGACAAAAGTTGAGAATTTCTGGCCGGATGATTTACAGGTCGAAGTTGAACCGGGCATAATCTATGACGACTTAAATGACAAACTCAAAAACGATGGCCTTTTCTTCCCTCCCTCCCCCGGTGGATCAGGCGACATCGCCTCGATTGGCGGGATGGTTGCAACCAACGCAAGTGGCATTTATTCGCTCAAGTATGGTGGCACCCGTGAATATATACTCGCCCTTGAAATTGTAACCGGCGAAGGAGAAATCATAAAGCTCGGCAACCGTGCAATCAAAAGATCATCCGGTTACAATCTTGTCGAATTGCTTTCTGGTTCTGAAGGAACTCTTGGGATTATTACATCGATAACACTCAAGCTCTCTGGTATCCCCGAAGGCAGACTCAAAACAGCGTTCAAATTTGATGATGAAAAGAGTGCTGCTCAGGCTGTATCTGAAATGCGCAAGTATGGTCTCGATATTGCTGCTATTGAATTTCTTGATCGACATTTGATGCATGCGTTGAACAAACTAAAAGATTACAAGCTCGAAGAAGTCCCCGCTCTGTTCCTTGAATTTCATGGACCACCTGCAGTCCTTGAATCCAACTCAGAACTTGCCTCAGATATTTGTTCCGAACTGGGTGGCTCTCCCCTAAAATTAGCTGACGGCCAAAACCCGTGGGAGGTTCGCCATTGGGCAACCGAAGCGATAAAGCATTTCAAACCAGGTTATTCGATTTTACGTAACGACGTAGCTTTTCCGATTTCGAATCTACCCGAAATGGTCGAATATTGCCATAAGCTTGGAGTTGAACATGACATCACAATGTTCACTTTTGGACATGTCGGACTCGGGTTGCTTCATGCGCTGATGCTTGCTCGTCAGGATGATGCGAACGAATGGCAGACAGCCGAAAAAGTAAACCGTCTGATAATCGAACGAACGCTCAAATTGGGTGGTACAATATCAGGTGAGCATGGAATCGGACTGGGACATAAAGATCAATTTGAATCTGAGCATGGTCGCTCGGTCGAACTGATGCGTCGCATCAAACGAAGTTTCGATCCCCATAATATATTGAACCCCGGGAAGATTTTTGATTTGACCTAAGAGCTTTGAAGCTCCTAAGCCCGATCAATTATAAATAATATCTCTGAAGTGCTAATTTATAACAGCGCAATCGAGCGGTTCGCTGTCAATGAATAGAAAGTTTATCATTTTCGTCAAATCACCAATGTCAACTACGCCATCAGGCGATGCATTAACGTTAGCTACACTTGTCCATTCAAGTGGTACATTTTTCGAGTGCTCCTCGACCTCCTTAAATTACAATTTTATGGATATCTACACCCTACTATGATATTTTTTACATCCATTTTAGACTTGATTTGTACTATCTTATAGATGCAAATTCATAATACGAGGGACAAAGATGAACACTTGGCTAAATGACCAATCAAGTATAAGTAAATATCGGTTCACACCCATTGCAGTTATTATTATAGCTTTCATTATTTATACCATTACTTGTTTTCGTACGATAACCTGGTGGAACTGCTCGGAACTTTCAATGGCTGCAGCATCCCTCGGTGTTGCATCGGCGCCAGGTTCATTCTTGCTAACTATTTTAGGTTCGATAGTGACCAAAATATCTATAGGTATTTCGGACGCTTTTGCCCTCAACCTATTTGCTGGTTTTATTGCAGCATTAACTATCGGAGTTGTCGCTTTTACCTCATCAAGCGCATTCACCTATAACTCGCCTCTCACTAACGTCAATAAAAGTAATTTAACTGTTTGGAGCACAACGGGTGCAACCTTGCTTGGAGGATTAACAATCGCCTTCAGCGCAACAGTCTGGTTTTATGCGATACAGTTTACACCCTACATTCTTACAATTCTGTTTACTTCGTTGATTCTTTTCGGACTGTTGAAATGGTACAACTGTTCTCAATCAAGTTCTTCTGTCAAGTGGCTCTTTATCATTGCTCTTTTAATAGGACTTGATTTTTCTGTTCATCGCACTAATGCACTGCTTGTTCCGGGTCTGTTTGTTTTTATTCTTATCGTTCGACCACGATCATTTCTTTCGATTAAGAACTGGCTGGTTGCTATACTCGGACTTCTTGCTGGTCTCTCCTTTCATCTATTCGTTATTCCAATCGCCTCAATGGATCCGTTCTTGAATATGGGAAACCCTGACACTCTGTCAAAATTTTGGGACTACGTTGCGTTAAAACAGCAAGGTGGTGGATTCTTAGTTAAGTTCTATCCTCGTAACTCAGAAATTATTAGTGTACAGATCGCTGATTTCATCAAAGCATTCTCCAACAATTTTTGCTCTTGGTCAGGAGGAAGTTCT
>JAUVAR010000085.1 GCA_030591625.1 Candidatus Zixiibacteriota bacterium | reverse complement strand
GCTGCATATAGTGCGATCTCATTTAGACCACGCATTTCATTGGCTGATTGAATCAACTCTTCAATAGAGTAATCGTTTTGAACATGTTTTGATTGATCGTAAATCGGCATAAGTAATCAAGATCAGATCAGGTCGTAAGCTTCCTGAAAAGTCCTTTTAGTTTTTTGCGAAGTTGGGCCGTTGTGCCATTATTTAGAATGACACGATCAGCTCGCTCTCGATAAACACTATAAGCCATCTGTCGTTTGTTTCTTGATATAGCATCAGCTCGCAGGATGCCACGTTTTTTCAATCGTTTCAGTCTAATCTCTAACCCCGCATGAGTCACAATTATGAAATCCAATTCCTGATCAAAGTTCCAGTTAAGCAATAGAGCTGCATCAATTATGATTGTATCATATTGTTTGCTCGCTATACGAACCTGTCGTTTAAGCTCTTTTATCAAAGGCGGGTGCACAATTTTATCAAGAGCCAGGCGAGTTTGATCGGTCTTGAATGCAAGGTTGGCTAATTTTGTTCGATTGAGTTTGCCCTTCTTATCAAGTATCTCAGGTCCGAATTTTGAAGCGAGTCGTTTTCTAAGTGGAACCGAATTATTGACAACTTCTCGTCCGATCTGGTCTGCATCAATAATAAAGGCACCAAGATCTGCAAGAATTTGGGCGGCGGTTGTTTTGCCTGAACCTATCTGTCCGGTAAGACCAATAATCATAGCTGGAACATACGTAGTCAGTGAGCTTGATTCAAGAAAAAGGATATGACTATTTTGCTTCGAGCCAATTATTACCGATTCCAATATCGGCAACTAAAGGAACATCTAACTTGGCAGCTTTTTCCATACCTTTATTAACAATATCTCGGACTTCGTCAAGCTCTGATTTATGTACATCAAAGATCAATTCATCATGCACCTGTAATACCATCAGAGATTTCATCCCCCGCATATTCTTGTGAATCTTAAGCATAGCAATCTTTATGATATCCGCAGCAGTTCCCTGAATTGGTGTATTTATTGCAATGCGCTCAGCAAATTGTCTAATATTTGTGTTCTTATCATTGATCTCACGGACATACCTTCGACGATCATACATTGTCGTTACATAACCGTTTTCTCGCGCAAACTGTTTGGTCTTTTCGATATAATTCAATATACCAGGGTAACGTGCAAAATAATCGTCGATAAACTGCTGCGCATCAGGAACCGAAAGATCAGTCTGTTGCGCTAATCCAAACGCCGTTGTACCATAAACGATTGCAAAGTTTGCAGTTTTGGCAACACGTCGCATATCGGGAGTGACTTCAAGCGGAGTTACTTGATATACATCTGCTGCTGTACTGGTATGAATATCTGCATTATTCTTAAATGCTTTGATCAAAGTTTTGTCACCAGAATAATGTGCAAGGATACGAAGTTCAATTTGAGAATAATCAGCTGCAAGCAGAACATGATTTTCATCACGAGCAATAAATGCTTTTCTGATCTCTCTCCCCTGCTCGGTGCGAATCGGAATATTTTGGAGATTTGGGTCAGTCGATGAAAGTCGTCCGGTTGCCGCAACAGTCTGATTAAACGAAGTATGCACTCGTCCGGTGTCTCGGTTTATAAGTTTTGGAATCGCATCGACGTAAGTTGATTTCAGTTTCGTATAACCACGGTATTCTAAAATCAGTTTGGGGAATTCATGTTGAAGAGCGAGTTCTTCAAGTACACGCACGTCGGTTGAATAGCCGGTTTTCTTCGCGGTTTTTCGTCGAGCCGGCAGACCCATTTTTTCAAAAAGAATATGGGAAAGTTGTTGGGTTGAATTAATGTTAAATTCCATCCCCGCAACTTCGTAGATTTTTGTGCGGAGCTTATCTAATTCATTTCCCATACTCGATGAAAGTTTACTCAGGAATTTATCGTCAACACGAATTCCAGCACGTTCTATTGAAGCCAATACATTTATCAACGGCAATTCAATATTGTAATAGAGATACTCAAGCTTTGTTCGGGTTATTCCTGGTGCAAGTTTTCCTCGCAAACGGTAGGTGTAGTCAGCATCTTCGGCCGCGTACTTCGTTGCCAGTCCAATTGGAACTGTGTCGAATGATTTTTGTGATTTGCCTGTTCCAATGAGATCAGATATAGGTTGCATGTTATAATCGAAATATTTCAACGCCATCATGGTCAGTGAATTCTGTCGTACGCCTGGATCGAGCAGATATGATGCGACCATCGTATCAAACGAAACAGGATTAACATCAATACCATGTCGGTGCAGAACATGCAGATCGTATTTAATATTTTGTCCAATTTTCTGAACTTTGGGGTCTTCCAGTAATTTCTTTAGCTCGGCGATGCCTTCATCATACGGGATATTTGTGTCACCCTCGGTAGTATGCGCGAGTGGCACATAATAGGCTGTTCCCGCCTGATCGGCGAGTGATACACCAACAAGCTTGGCCTGCAACGGATCTATTGAAGTTGTCTCGGTGTCAACCGCTATCTCTTTTGCTTTTCTAAAGGCTGTGACAAGTCGTTTGAGATCATCCATTGATGCAACGGTATGATAATAAACTTTTCGCTTAGGTTGTTGTGATTCCGGAGATTCATTTTCGATTTTAATATCAGGCATCAGATGTTTGAGCAGATTATGAAATTCCATTTCAAGAAATAGCTTTTTGGTTGCTTCATAATCAATCTCTCGACGAGCGATCGACTTAAGCTCAAATTCGATTGGTACGTTGCGATCAATTGTCACAAGTTCACGCGAAAGCAACGCCATTTCGACATTGTTTTCAATTTTCGTCCGTGCCCCTTTAGCTTTTATTTGAGAGCTGTTTTTGAGAATTTCATCGAGTGACCCGAACTGATTCAAAAGCGTGTCGGCTGTTTTGGGACCGATACCCGGCACACCTGGAACATTGTCTGAGCTGTCACCCATCAGAGCAAGTTTGTCAATGACAAGGTCGGGAGTAACACCAAATTTGATTGCAACTTCTGCCGGTCCAAGTTTTTCAGGCTGTTCGGAGGCTGGTTTAGGATTATATACTTTGACATTTTCTGTCACCAGTTGAAAATAATCTTTATCGCCGGTCACACACCAGACTTCGAGTCCTTCTTTTTCACATTGAGTGGCGATGGTCCCAATGATATCATCCGCCTCCCAGCCTTTCATTTCAAAACGAGGGAAATTCAATACTTTGACTGCTTCATGAATTCTGGGGAGTTGGGCTACCAGTTCTTCGGGCATTTTGGCGCGGGTTGATTTGTATTCGGAATAACGTTTATGCCTGAATGTTGGATGCTTGGTATCAAAGACAACCGCGAAATAATCGGGACTTTCTTCACGCAATATTTTCAACAATGAATTAACAAAACCATAGGTGGCAGAGGTGTCTTCACCCTTACTATTTATAAGCGGATTGCGGATGAATGCAAAAAAGGCGCGATAGAATATGGCTGAACCATCTATTAAGAAGACTCTTTTTTTCTTTGAACTGTTCATTTGTAGAGTGCCTCGGAGAGTATATAATCGGCGACTGGATCAGGAACTGTTATTTTTATCTCGTTAGCCTTCGATCCTTCTTGAATTTGCTTTCTTATAGCTGTTGAAGATATATCTATTAGAGAAGTTTCAACAAGTTCAATCTTCCCACTTGTAGTTAGTTTTTCAGGAAGCAGAAGTTCATCACCGGGACGAGAGCCAACTAAGATATCAACTTCCGATAATATAGTGTCAGGCTTATACCAGGTATCAAATTCTTTGATAATATCTGCACCAATAATAAAATAAAAACTAACGTCAGGATGCTCTTTTTTAAGTATTCGAAATAACGTCAGAGTAAAACCGGGTCCATCAATTGTCTCTTCAATCGTTGAAACTTCAAATTCATCAATGGGCTCAGTTGCAAGACGCAACATTTTAAGCCGGTCGGTCCATCCAGCCTGTGCGGTTTGACTTTTGTGTGGTGGACAAAAAGAAGGAACGAACAGAATGCCGTCTAATGATTTTGCATCTTTGATATCACCCGCAAGCTTTAAGTGTCCGCGGTGAACCGGATCGAAAGCACCCCCAAGTACACCCCATCTACCCTTCATTTTCTCCGGCTACCTGATTATCGGATGACGTAGTTTCGAAATTTGCAGGTATTTCACTTAAATACTTTTTCGCCTTCTTTAGCTTATCGGAAGCGGGGTATCTTAAAATGAATTGTTCAAGAGATGTTTTTGCCAGTTCGTAGAGTTCACCCTTAAATTGTGTCTCTGCATTTGTGAAGGCAGCCTTCTGGGCATTTTGTTTAGCTTTGGGTGCGAGCTCATGAGAATCAAATACAATCGAAAAATCATTAAAGTGCTGTTCTGCAGCTACGTAGTCTTTCTCACGCATTTTCAATAATGCTAATTCGTAAGCTGCTAAAGCGGCAAATTTGGTGTCGGTATATTCATCTATCACACGCTGGAAATAAACTCTGGCTGGTTCGATTTTGTCAATATTGCTATAAACTGTACCGGCACTATAAATCTTTTTTGCCAGACGAGTGTTAGCTTCAAGCACATATTTCTGCGCTTCACCCATGAGTTCCGACTCGGGATGATCCACGATGAAATCTTCAAAGAGTACTAATGCACTCCCAAGCTCTGATTGATCGAGGCCATAATGTTTTGGTGTACCCTCATATAGACAGACAGCTCGCATGAACGAAGCGTGATTAGCAAAAACCGATGATGGGTAATTCAACTGAAGACGGTTAAACTCTCGTTCTGCAACGATATATTCTTTATTACCAAAATATGACATAGCAAGGTAGTATTGCGACGAATCAACATTCATTTCACCCGGATAGTTATATATCAGTGTTTGAAAAATAACAGTCGATTGGATAAATTTTTCTTTGTTATATTTTTTTAGACCCTCGGTCATAAGCTCTTCAGGAGTTCTATCTTCAAGTTTCAGTTTTCCTCCGCAACCAAGCGAAAGCACGAACAGCAGCGCTGTCAGTAATATAATGAGTGAGTTTATGCGGCTATTCATCAGACTTTATATGTCTCCTTGAGCATTTCGTATCTTTCCATAACTTTATTAAGATATCTCTTAGGTAAAGGTCGATTCCGTCGCATCATACTGCGCAGTCTCGTCTCACCAACATTATATGCAACAATCGCTTTCCTTACATCCCCAAATTTCAATATTTGTTCAAAAAGATGCCTTGTTCCTACTTTTATGTTCGCTTCCGGCTCATACAGGGTCGATGAGCCCTCCCATTCAACTCCGGCTCGAGGGGCAACATCTTTGCCAACAAATGGTATAACCTGCATTAAACCACGTGCTCCCATGTGGGAAAGCTGTCCTTTGCGGAATGATGATTCGGTCAGGATTACAGCAAGGACAAACATTGGATCGTACTGATATTTTTGACTCTCACTATATATGACCTCAGTAAGCTTATGAACATCCTCGGTCTTGAAACCTATTTGAAAATCATCAATTGCCTTAAATATCTGAAGCTTCTCTTCAAGTTCACCAATGCGTTGTTGCTGAAATGAAATCTGTTTTTCCAAGTCAAATTTATCGGTTATCAGATAAACTAAAAGTGCTGACTGGAGCAAATATATCATTACAAGAATGAAAGCTACTGGTTTTGACAGGAATAATCCGACTTTATCTAACTGTAACATAGTAATCTATTCACCGATCTTTGTACCAATTAGGTCGTATTCATCAACAGCATCAATTCGAACCGTACAGATTTCTCCCAATTGGAGATTCTCGCCTGTAATGGTCACTTCCTGATCAACATCAGGGCAATCTGCTTTTGTGCGCCCAACCGCCTGACCATTCTCCAAGAGTCGATCAATGATAACTTCCTGCAAACTATCGAGCAAGGAGTTATTACGGGCTATTGCGATATCATGCTGGAGGAGCATGAGGTCATCCATTCGGTCAGTCATCATCTCGGGGTCAACGTCACCTGCCATCAGGGCTGCGGGGGTTCCTTCTTCGGCAGAATAAGTAAAGACACCCATCCGTTCGAACTCATGCTTTAGGACAAAATCTTTCAATTCATTGTACTGCTCATCGGTTTCTCCCGGAAATCCGACGATAAAAGTAGTCCGGATAATGCCTTTGGGCGAAAGCTCTCTGATTCGATCAATTAGCTTGTCGAGCTCTTCGGTTGTCTGTCTCCGGTTCATATTAGCGAGAATTTCGCTATTACAGTGCTGCAGGGGTAGATCAAAATAATTGAGAGTCTTGTTATCGGCCGCCATATATTTTATCAGATCATCTGATAACTGAGGTGGATACAAGTACATCAACCGAATCCATTCGACTCCCTCTATCTCCCCCAAGCGCTCAAGAAGGTCAATTACGGCAGGACGTCCCGGCAAATCGAAACCCCAAATTGTAGCTTCCTGACTTACAAGTATCAACTCTTTCTTTCCGTTTGCAGCCAGGAATTTCGCTTCATTGATAATTGAATCTTGGGGACGTGAACGAAATTTACCTCGCATTGATGGAATCGCACAGTAGGTACAGGCACGGTCACAACCATCGGAGATCTTCAAATACGAATACGGAAATGGATCTGAAATAAATCTATCTTTCCAGGACAGATATCCAAGTGTTCGAGCCTCTTTCTTAATTGTCTTGCGAGAATGATCAGAAGTTGTAACTGCCTTGGCGATACTATCCAAAGCGCCAAGCCCAAAAGCACCGTCAAGTTCCGGCATTCCTTCCAGAAGTTCATCGCCGTTGCGCTGTGAGAGACAACCTGAGGCATACAGAGTTTTGAGATTGCCATCTTTTTTAAGCTGACCCAGCCTGAGAATCTCATCAATAGATTCTTCTTTTGCCGGTTTGATAAACCCACACGTATTGACAACAATAGATTCAGCTTCTGATGGCTCAGTTACCGGTTCATGTCCATCGGCTATCAGACGGGCAGAGATATAATCGGCATCAACATCATTTTTCGGACATCCGAGCTTGTGTACATAGAATTTCATATTCTAAAATCTTATCCATTCAACGCTGTCAGGATAGTTTGGCAAGAATGTTGAGTCTGAACAAGTATTTTGTAATTCTTGTTTTAAAATCACAATTCTGTTCCTCTCGCCATTAATATCCCGAAATTCAAGTTCGGAGATCATATTATGTTTTAGGTCAAGAGTCAATAAGAGTGAGTCAGGAATTGACTTATTTTGTTTCGCACGTTTGGTCAGAAAGTAACTATTATCGCTTATTTTCTCAGTTAGAAACGTAGTATCAATCTTTTTGATGAATGAAATTGACTGATAAAACAGGCTATTCGGGTCAGATCGTTCGACTGTCACTTGCGCATTATCGGCTGAATATGAGTACAGATTGGTCAGATCATACAGATATGAGTCAGAGCCTGCATTCAGCAAATATCTACCATTAGAATCAAGACACAAAGAACTCACAAGTGAGTCTTCCGAATCAAAAATATCAGACTCAATAATTGATATAAATGAAATCATAACACAACCGGAAGAGTTTAAATCAGCTTTGATTTTATCGAACTGATCTTCACTCCGAATATTTGATATCATGCAGAGTGAAACAAACAGAAATAAGTATATTCTTTTATTCATAATCTCTTATACGCCTTGAATTATGGCAGGATTGATTTTATTCCGACTGCGAGGGTTCAGTTTTAAGACCAAATATAGTATTGATATAAGCCTGATCGACAAGGACTTCTCTCGCTTTGGAACCATCAAAGGCCGAGACAATACCTCCCTGCTCGAGTTTATCGATAAGACGAGCTGCGCGTTGATAACCGATTCCCAAACGTCTCTGAAGCAGCGAAACAGAGCCTTGTTTCTGCCTGACAACACACTCACACGCTTCTTTAAATAGTGGGTCACCCAGATCGAGTTCAGTCTCTTTGGTGTCACCAGTCGCCTGTGATATCTGCTCAAGAGCCAGCATGCCTATTCCCTGATCATTGATGAATGTAACGAGCTTGTCAGTTTCGTCGGATGTGATATAAGCTCCATGAACTCTTTTAGAATCAGGCTGTCCGGCATTTAAGAAAAGCATATCGCCCTTACCGAGAAGTTTCTCTGCACCGTTGCCGTCGATAATCGTTCTTGAATCTACTTTCGATGCTACCTGGAACGCAATTCGAGCCGGGAAATTTGCTTTGATAAGGCCGGTGATGACATCGACCGATGGTCTCTGAGTAGCCAGAATAAGATGAATACCAACAGCTCGTGCCATTTGAGCAAGTCTTGTTATAAGCAATTCAGATTTAGTAGAATCAGATGACATCATCAGGTCGGCTAATTCATCAACAAATATAACTATATAAGGCAGCTTGGTTTCTTCTGTTTCCTGTTTCTTATTAAAGTCCTGAATATTCCTAACACCTGCATTAGCCAGTTTGCGATAGCGGCTTTCCATTTCAACAACTGCATCGGCGAAAACTTTTTCTGCTCTTTTGGGTTTGGTTACAACCGGACGGCCAAGATGTGGAATACCTGAATAGACAGAAAGTTCAAGCATCTTTGGATCAATGAATATAAATCTCACCTGTGATGGATGTAGCCTGTATATGAGTGATGTTATCAGGACATTCATACAGACCGACTTACCTGCTCCTGTTGCTCCTGCGATAAGCAGATGAGGCATGCTGGTTAGATCAACGACATAAGGCTTTCCTGATGTGTCAAGACCAAGGGCAAGAGGAAGAATATGTTTTGGATTTGAATATTGCTCTGACTTCAAGATGTCTTTCATATAGACAGTCTGCGGATTTCTATTCGGTATTTCAATGCCAACAGCTGCTTTACCTGGTATTGGAGCAATAATTCTAATGCGCTGTGCCTTGAGAGCAAGAGCCAGATCATCGGCCAGACTAACAATACGGTTGATTTTTATTCCGGCTGCCGGTTTGAACTCATAGCGTGTGATGACTGGGCCGGGTTGTTTTTCAATTTGACCTTCAATCTGTATATCAAAAGTCTCAAGTGTTTCCTTGAGCATTCGAGCTGTTATATCTAACTCTTCAGAAGTAACTGCAGATTCCGTATTGGGATTATCATTGATAAGATCAAGGGTCGGATATTTATAATCGAACGATGTTATCTGAACTGGCTCATGATGTTTCTTAAGGACTGACTTCCTTCGTACACCAGCTTTTATTTCAGATGTAGCTTCAGTTAACTTTTCAAATGATTGTTCAACTTCTTTTTTATTGGGCTGATCATTATTTTCAGGATCATACTCATCAGATGCAAAACTTGTGTCGTCGTCAGTATCTGTTTCATCTTTCGCCTTAAGCCAGCCTGTCAGAAAACCCACAATCGGTTTCATAAATGC
>JAUVAR010000325.1 GCA_030591625.1 Candidatus Zixiibacteriota bacterium | reverse complement strand
TGATGATACATTCGATGTTACTGAAGGTAAGGTTATTATTACTGTCTCTGCCAGTAATACATAGACTCAAAATGTAAACTCAGAAAAGCCAGGATTAACAATCTGGCTTTTCTTATAGCATATTGGGTTAGCGTTTAGAGGGGATAGAGTCAACCCGCCAATCTCGTTGGGCAGTATTAAGTCGTCTGTTTCTTTTATTCTTTTAGGACATCTATGAGTTTTCGCATTTGATTATGTGACTTGCAGGCCAAATACGCCTTTAGATGTATAGCTGTTATTTCAATAATATTGTTCAAATTATGCACATTATCAGTTATATTATTGAAATGAAGGTCGATAAATAATATATATCCATAACATTGATGGATTATCGCAATTATTACTTCTTGTAATTTTGGGGGAATTATGAAACGAATATTGTTACTAACAGCATTTTTGATAATCACTATTGCCTCTCAAGCGGCAGGTTTAGGGTTTAACTTTGGGAGTAAGACAGACTATCTGATTGATCAAAGACCATACTGCGTACGTGCCGCTGATTTCAATAACGATGGTTTTGTTGACTTGGTCTCAGCGAATCGAGATTCTGCTAATGTATCAATCTTTATTGGTAATGGGGATGGTAGTTTTGTGGACGGTGTAAATTATTCCGCAGAATCAGAATCCAGAGATATTGCTATTGCTGATTTTGATGCCGATGGGTTTCTTGATTTAGTAGTTGCCAATGAAGGCTTTGACAGTGTGTCGGTACTTATCAACAATGGCGATGGTACATTCCGAACTAAAGTAAACTACTTAGCGAGTCACACCGACAATAGTGGCGGCCGATGCCGTCCCTGGAATATTGAGGCTTCCGATTTCAATCAAGATGGCCTGCCTGATTTTGTTGTGAGCGTTACAAATCAAATCGCAAACGACTCGTTACCAAATGATAAGATATATCTATACTTGAATAATGGTGACGGAACTTTTTATCTGAAAGAGACTCTTGCTGTTAATGATGACCCACGTGGTATATGTGCCGGAGATATTAACGGTGATAGTGCGATCGATTTTGCCGTGACAAGTTGGGGTGGTTCTGTTAATCTATTTATGAATAATGGGGACACTACCTTTGCACGAGATTCATTTACTGCCCCCAATAGACTTACTGATATCTGTACGGCAGACTTTAATGGTGATTCTATCCTGGATTTGGCTATGGTAAACAGGTGGAGTGGAGCAGTTGATTTGTATCTAAATGAAGGGACAGGAACATTTACACATCACAGTACCAGATCATTAGATTTTGGAATATCAATAAGTTCTGCCGATATGGATGGTGATGGTGATGAGGATTTTCTGGTTTCATCAGGGAATGCAATTATATTTCCAAACGAGAGAGCGATTATTGGCAACCCGACTATTCTCGAATACGGTGGAGGTCCACAGTCAATGTGTGCTGCCGACTTTGACGGTGATGGTGACAACGATCTGGCTGTTGCCAACGCTGATAACATGCTCATTACAACCTGGGTGAACCGGACTGTCGCCCCTGATACTTGCTATCCCGAGAGAGTCTCTCCACCAGAAACACCTACCGGACCACAAACAGGTGAAACAAATATTTACATGAATTACTTTACTTCTGGCGGGGTAAGCACATGTGGGCATGAACTGTCATATCAATTTGAAACTCGTTCTGTTGGACGAAGCGGGACAAGTCATGCACTCTCACCGACAACTCGCTTCAAGTGGTCCACGCCTGGTACCTACGAGATAAGAGCGATGGCCTATTGCCCGGATCATCGTGCTGTCGATGAGGGGTTTTCGGGATACTCACCACCCTTAACAGTTACTATAACAGCACCGGTTAATATCACCTTTGATTTTCCGGTAAACTACGGTATCGACAAAAAACCTACCTGTGTGCGATCGGCTGATTTTGATAATGACGGGAATATCGATTTAATAACTGCTAATTCTAATGATGGAACTATATCTATTCTCCTCGGGAATGGAGATTGTACTTTTGGGACAGCATCCAGTTTCTATTCTGGTCCAGGGGCAAAAGATATTGCAATCGCCGACTACAATTTGGATGAATACATTGACCTCGCCGTTGCCAATGGGAGTGGTGATAGTATCTCTGTTTTTATCAATAACGGAGATGTGACTTTTGCAACACCGGTGAGATATAAGGCAAGCTTTTATAACAACTATTACAATAGCACGCATACTCCACAATCACTGGCAGCTGGAGATTTTAATGGAGACGGATTCCCTGATTTAGTTGTTGCTCCTACAAATGGAATGTGGTTGGAGGCTGTACCAAAGGTTGGCGTTTTTCTGTTCATGAATAACGGTGATGGCACTTTTGCTGGTGCAAAAAATCTGAGTATTGGGGGATATAGCACTCGAGAGGATCCAAACTCTGTTTGTACGGGCGACTTCAATGATGATGATAAGATTGATATTGCTTTATCTTATACCAGAGGCGGAGTCCATATCTATAATGGGGCAGGAGACGGGACGTTTAGCCAAAGAAGTTTGGGGATGTACACTCAATTCTATGATATTTTTAGTTCTGATATGGACAATGATGGTGATCTGGATTTAGCTGTATATGGTGCCGACATGGATCGCACCGATGTAATCACATTGGAGAATGACGGTAGTGGCAACTTTGTAACCAGTTCAATTGTGGGGCATGGGTTACTGGCTACATCATTATGGGCGGCTGATTTGGATGGTGATGACGATCATGAAATAATTTTGGCTGAGTACAATGGTCTGTTCATCTATCAAAATGGAGGAACGATGGTGCTACGAGGACCGGTTAATGTTTTTGAAGGACTTGGTGCTGGTTCTGTATGTGCTGCTGATTTCGATAATGATGGCGACAACGATTTGGCGTTTGGTAATACGATATTTAATGCTGTTACAATTCTTACCAATATAACCGGGGAAGATATTATATCGTCAGTTGATGATGACAATCATACAGAACTGCCTAAGAATATCATGCTGTCTCAGAACTATC
>JAUVAR010000223.1 GCA_030591625.1 Candidatus Zixiibacteriota bacterium | reverse complement strand
ATAGTTCGCAGACATGAAAAAATAAGAAGTCTCTATGACAGTACTTTGAAATTGATTGCACATTGCCCACATACATATATTGGTCAATATATTTCACGTATAAAAATCGCAGGTGAAGAGGATTCGGTATATATTTTCTCGGACGGTCTTTATGACATCGATTTTAGAAAACTTCTACACTTCCCATTTAATTCTAGTAATGTTTCAACAATGAGCTTTGATACTAATGGGATAACTACAGAGCTTCTGCTTTCTTCGGGCAAGAAATTCGCAGTTGCTCAGATTGACAAAAAATCACCTTTAGACTTGGCGTCCGTATTTTATCATAACAATCAACTGTATATGCTCATGTCACTCTCAGGCCTTCTGGTAGGATTGATTCTCACAAATATGTTCAGAAGTCGAAATAAAAAGAATCTTGCATTGATCGCTTCACAAAAAGCTGAACTTGAACGTACCCATAATGAACTAAAAGAGACTCAGCAAAAATTGATAACGATTGAGAAATACAAACAAGCAAAAGATATCGCCGGTGGGTTTGCGCATGAAATCAGAAACGCTCTCTTCCCCGCCGATGGTATTTTAACAAAAATGAAATCAGTTGCCTCGAAGGGACAACTTGAGCCAAACCAACTCAAAGCGTGGCTAAATGATACCGGTCACTCCATAGGACGGGCTATTGACATTACAGAGCTGATTTCTACATACACCAAACTTGATTCTGATCCAACTACCGTTGAAGTAGATATCAATAGTGCTCTTAATACTGTCTTAAAAGCAAACAAGTTCCTGATTTCAGAAGCAAATGTTAATTTGAAATTAGATATAGCCGATAATAGCATTATTCGGGCGACACGCGACCAAATCGAGATTCTGTTTAATAACCTGTTAGTAAATAGTCTCGACGCAATATCAACTCAGTCGTCACCTGAAATTATTATCCTGATTGAGCACACAAAACAAATTTTGACTGTTACATTCTCCGACAATGGGTCAGGGATTGGACCAGAACATATTGAGAGAATTTTTGATACTTTCTATTCGACAAAACCTGAGCGCGGAACCGGACTTGGTTTATCGATGGTTAAAAAAATTACTGAACGTTTTGATGGAACAATCAACGTTTCAAGTGTCCCCAACGTTAAAACAACTTTTGAGATAAAATGGCCATGCATAATAGCAACAAGCTAAACTAAATTATGAAACAGAATTATTCAACTATACTCTTAGTCGATGATGATCAACGTGTCCTGAATGTACTGACAATGTTGTTCTCGGATGACTACCAAGTAATCACAGTTGGCTCGGGTGCCGAAGCTATTGCAATGGTCAAGAATAACCCGTCAATAGCAACAGTAGTTCTTGATATTAAGATGCCGGAAATGGATGGGATCGAAGCTGGGCGTCAAATCCGTGAATACGATCCAATCATTCCAGTCATATTCCATACAGGCTATCCCGGCGACTACGAAGAATCCGACATTGATGACTCCGAACACCCCTTCGATTATATTACCAAAGGTCGTTCATCAACACGCCTTATTAGGTCTGTTAGGAATGCTGTTGAAGCATGCCGATCCCGTCGAAATCAAAGCACAACAAATATTGAAAGCGACGAAAGATTTGGTATCATAGGTAAATCTGATAGTGCACTTGATCTGTTTCGTTTAATCGACAAAGTTGCAATATCGCAAACAAAGGTTATGATTCTCGGCGAAACAGGTACAGGCAAAGAACTTGTCGCAAGAGCTATTCATAACAACAGTGACCGACGTGATGCCAGGCTCGGGTTGCTCAACTGCAACCATAAAGCTCCCGACTTGATTGAATCTGAACTCTTTGGACACAAACGAGGTGCTTTTACAGGAGCTATAGAAGATCGTATCGGACTATTTGAATTTGCCAATAATGGGACAATATTCCTTGATGAAATTGGTGACCTCGACATCACAACCCAGGCCAAACTTCTCAGAATTCTTGAAACAGGTGAATTTCAAAGTATCGGCGACCCTAAAACTCTAAAGGTTGATGTGCGAATAATTTGTGCCACCCACCATGATCTTGAAAAACTGGTAAAAGAAAACAAATTCCGCGAAGACCTTTATTATCGTCTAAAAGGTGTCGTTATTAAAATTCCACCACTTCGTGACCGACGTGAAGATATACCGCTTATGATAGGCAAATTTCGTGATCGGTTTACTATCGAGCGTGGCCTACCCGCAATCATTTTTGACAAAACAGCAGTAGATGCTCTCATTGAATATGATTGGCCCGGCAACGTGCGACAACTTATGGACACAATAGAATCTTTGGTTGTTCTCTCAGAATCGGAATTGATAGTTGGTGCCGATATTCAGGAGCATCTGCAAACAAAACCTCTATACAATTCAGAAGATTTAACTCTTGGTGAAAAAATGAGGGAAGTTGAACGCACTCTGATTATTCAAGCCCTAAATAAAGCTAATATGAATATAAGCGCCGCCGGTGATCTGCTTGGGATGGAAAGATCAAATTTGAGCAAGAAAATAAGATCGCACAAGATCAACATGGCCAGCATGAAAAAGAATAATTCAGCCTGATTTATGAATTTATAAGGCCGTCTCATATTACTAAAGACGGCCAAGCAGTACAACTACTGCGTCACTTAGTTTACTCTAAGATATGTTATAGAGTGTACTCAAAGCCAACCGAGATCGAACGTGGAGCAGACTTGTAATAAAGCACTTCGTTATATTTTTCATCCAAAATATTATCAATCAATCCCTGAACCCGAAACTGATTATTGATCTTATATGTCAAACCGGCCTTGGCGGTTGTATAAGCTTCAAGCTCTACCGCTTCAGCAGGGAATGGTATAAAGTCAAAATCATCTCTATCACCTGTATGCCTCACAGAAAACATTAGATCAATTTTTTCATGAGGAGCCGCCAGAAGATTAAAACCTAACTTATGCTTAGGGCGTCTGAGAATTGGTTTACTACCATGCGAATCAGTATAAGTGTAATCTGCAGACAGAGAATATTTCTCTCTCTTCAATGAAAGAGACAATTCATGACCTTTCGACTCAGCGTTCTCAATATTGATAGAAACAAAAGTGAGCGGATCATACCCAATCAATGAATCATAACTGTTCTTAAATACCAACATCCCAAGCGTCAAACCTACAGACTCAATTGATTTCTCAAAACCAACTTCCCATCCTTTGCTTTCTTCAGGACTAAGCTCAGGGTTGCCGTATGTTGGATGATTGAGTTCGTAAAGTGTAGGCGCTTTGAACCCACTCCCGTAGGTAACACGAAACTTCGAGGTTGCCTCCGGCATGTCATACAATGCAGTTAAACGATAAGTCAAAATATCACCAAACGCATCATGATCGCTGTATCTAACACCAATCGTAGAATGCAGGTTCTCGGTCAGTCTGAATTCGTTTAATTCATAAATACTAACAGTTTTCGATGACTGTTCATGTATCGTATCATAAGCATGAACAATTGTATCCTGCCATCCAATATATTCAGAATATGAATTTGATTCAAAATACTCCCAATTGATTTCACCACCAAACGAAAGATTCAAACGATCAGAAATATTTAAATGATGTTCTGTCACAACCTCAAACCTCTTACCCTCAGTTAAATAATCTGAGCTATCAACCGAATGAACCGGATCATGACCGTCAACAGAATTATATTCATTCTTCATAAACTTGAACGCCAGCGAAGGTTGCCAAAGCGCCTCCGCCTCCTTCATTTCAAACCGAACTGTGCCACTGATATTTCTATTATCAACAACCGCATTCGAGTCATCGAACACGCCAAATGATTTATCAATATCAACTTCCGAATCATCCATTCGAAATGAGCCAGACAAATTAAATTTTGACCCAAGCAACAAACCTAATCGTCCCGACAATGACGTAATACTATATGCATCCTTCTCCCCCGGTTCACCCTCTCTCTCGGTAGCAGAAAAACCATCACTGTCAAGACGTGACAGTCCAAAGGAATAACTTAATCGCGGCAGACTTCCAGAAAGAGATATCGCTTCTGAATACGTTCCAAACGACCCACCTCTTGCCCTCAAAGTTATCTTTGGAGAGCCATAACCTCGCTTTGTAAATATCTGAACAAGTCCGCCAATCGCATCGGAACCATACAGCACCGACTGCGGTCCTCGTACAATTTCTATGCGTTCAACATTCGACAGATTCAGATGTCCAAAATCAAAACTACCCGATGATGGGTTATTGACATTGACCCCATCTATAAGCACTAACGTGTGACGCGAACTGGCGCCTCTTAAAAATAGTGATGTTGTCTGTCCCATCCCACCCGATCTGACTACATCGACTCCAGGAATTGTGCCAAGTAAATCGATTACTTGCATTGCCTGACTTTTCGAGATTTGTTCCGATGAAACTACTGTTACAGAACTTCCGGTTTTGCTAATCAAGCCCGGTTTCCGGTTGGCCGAGACGACGACAGAATCATCGAATTGGTACGGATTGTTGATTGTCCCGGTTGAATCTTCTCCGACGGCTCCCGACGCTCCGACCAGAGTAAGAAGGACTAATACAAGAAAGCGCTTCATAGTGCGGCTCCTTCTGCCGACTCAAAAGCGCTAAGATACAAACGAAAGACCCACGCCTTCGCCGGCTAAAATATGATAGTGCTGCGGCAGGTTTCCTGACTCTGGCATCAATCCTGAATCAAACGCCTTCCCAGTTCACACGGAACCAGTGGCTTGATGTTCGATTCGTAGCCATTACAGTAGCGGGGCTGCGACGGAATCACACCGTCTTCCCT
>JAUVAR010000072.1 GCA_030591625.1 Candidatus Zixiibacteriota bacterium | reverse complement strand
TTATTTCTCACAATGGTGATGTGGAGTTTTGCGGTTCAGATAGGTGCTATATTATTCAAGAACTAACCAAACATCAGATACTCAAACGTATCCACGAAGCAGGTGGGTTTTTCTGGCATGAACTTCCTTCTGACAATAAAGAAGTAGTTCAAAAGAACAAGAGTATTCATCGTGATCACAAATCTACATAGATTATTATTCTGTTTTTAATATTTGAGTATTAGCAGATACATACAATACTAACTGAACGTACAGCTATCAGCTGTCCTCACACAGATGAAACACGCAGGTAGAAGTACTATAAATCTTGTAACTGATTGATATACACTAAAAAAGCTCCCCCGGCTAGACTTGAACTAGCGACCCGCTGATTAACAGTCAGCTGCTCTACCAACTGAGCTACAGGGGAGTGTATCCGCAACTCTTCTCATCTATTGAATCAACCCACTCCGCCAAGGCGGGGATGGGCGACCCATGAATGAGAAGGTCCGGCAATTATACATCTTTTCGGCAACTTGTCAACAGAATTCAAGCCCCCAAACAGTAACTTTTGTCGATTTTGGAACCTTACCATCCTCTTTCCGTATTACCAAATAGATAGCTTACTTTTCTTAATGCCGTGGAGAACCTAAATGAACAGAAATAGCAAACTTTTGATTATTGCAGGCGTTTTTATCGCCCTGGCAGCAAGTATTGCCATGGCCCAGTCCAGAAGTAATTCGTCAAGAACAGCTTGGCTTGGGGTCTATACCCAAACTGTCGATGTTGATATTGCTCGAGAATTTGATCTTGATTCAGATTTTGGCGCAATTATAAATAAAGTCGTTGAAGATTCCCCCGCCGATGAAGCTGGCCTGCGCGAAGAAGATATCATTATCGCAATCAACGGAAAGAAACTCCGCGATGCAGATGATTTGGTTGATTTTATAGCTAATCAAGACCCCGGCGATGAATTGACCCTGAAATTGATTCGACGAGGACTCGAAAAAGAGGTGACAGTCACCCTTGATGGTCGCTCCAGTCGCAGAAGTTATAGCAGTCGCAGTTCCCGTCGCAGCGATCATTCATGGACAGTACCAAGTGCCCCCCGAGCTCCTCGTGCTCCAAAAGCACCTCGTGCACCTCGTGCACCAAGAGTTTTCAAGTATGGAACTGATTATTCCACATCAAGTAGTAGCCCGTATATCGGTGTTTCCTTGATCGAATTATCGGATCAATTGGCCGAGTATTTTGGGACCAATGATGATATTGGGATTTTAGTTAGTGAAGTTCATGAAGATTCTCCCGCCGAAGAGGCAGGTCTCAAAGCCGGTGACGTGATTGTTATGGCTGGTAAACGGGAAATCGAAGAAACTCGTGATCTTCAAAGAGCAATTCGAAGACTCGACGAGGGTGATATTATCAATCTGCAACTATTGAGAGATAAATCCCGGATCAATATTGAAGTCGAAATTGGTGAACGAGATGATGATAACTGGTACGGATTTAATAATTACGATGACACGCATAACCTGCATCAATTCTACAGTCTTCAAGGACTGCGTGGCCTGGAAGCATTGGAAGGCATAGAAGATATTGAGGGTATATTTGATCTTCGTGATTTAGATGACTTGCATGAACTTGATATTCATATTCCTGATCTTAGAGGGATGTTGTATTGGGATGACGACGATGATGAAGATAACGATCATTACCTCCACAGCTTCCGTTTTGATACAAAAGAAGTAAGCGGTGAAGTACGTAGAGAGATGGAAAATCTCAAGAGAGAGCTAAAAAAATTACAGCGTGAGCTCGATCGGGGCGGTCGCTAAGCTTATTTCGAGATTACATTAATAAATTAAGTGATGAACCGTGTGTGCGAACGGGTTCCGGTTTTAACTGGATCCCGTATTTTTTTTGATTTTTTCAAGCTTGCCCTTGGGCTTGTCGAGTCTCTATATTCAATATTATGCCAGATGTTAATGTACAAAAAGTTTTTAATGAGAGAAATCAGGACCTTGAACTGACTCATCTCAACGGTGGCAGAATTGGTATGACCAAGTTGGTCAATAATGCTGAACTGCACCGACCGGGGTTAGCACTAACCGGATTTTTTGATCGATTCCCCCATAAACGGATTCAAATTATTGGGGAGACCGAGGCAACTTATATGGCTGGTCTGTCAGAAGAGAAAATGGGTCAGGTTGCCGAGCAGATGTTCAAGAGCGATGTCCCGATGGTTGTTCTTGCCAAAGGGGCTGCACCTCCGGATATTTTCATCAAGATTGCCAACAAATTTGACACAGCTATTTTTTCGAGTCGTCTTTCAACGGCGATTCTTTCGGGGCGTATCTCCGCATATCTCGATCATCTTTTTGCCCCTACGACCAATGTCCATGCAACTCTTATCGATGTTTATGGGGTTGGACTTCTCTATACGGGCAAATCGGGGGTGGGTAAGTCGGAAGTTGCTCTGGATTTAGTCGAGAGGGGACATCGTTTGGTGGCAGATGATGTTGTTAAGATATCCAAAATGGCGCCGGATGTATTAATCGGAACCGGATCTGAGTTACTTGGCCACCACATGGAAATTCGTGGGGTTGGAATTATTGATATTGAAGAGCTTTTTGGAATCAGATCGATCAGATTGCAGAAAAGAATTGAAGTTGAAGTTCGGTTGATGATCTGGGAAGAAGGGCGCAAATATGAGCGTCTGGGCATTGATGAGAGCTATACATCGGTTCTGGGTGTGCAAATACCGTTTTTAGAGGTGCCCATTTCGCCTGGAAAGAACATTACAGTAATTTCAGAAGTTATCGCAATGAACCATATGCTAAAGGTTTACGGCGAAAACTCAGCGGTGGAGTTCTCCAAAAAGCTATCTCAGCGGCTGAGTCGGCAGACTTCGACCAAAGGGTATCTTGAATCAGATTACGAATAGCTCAATTACCCCCTCTATTTCCTAAAAGATTCTTGGCAAATCGCTGTAATTGTGTATTTTACAAATTCTCTGTCCGAGCATTTCTGAAATTCAGGAACTACGGGCCATTTTGCATGTAAAATATAAGTATTGAAAAATAGGATTTATAGAAAATGAAAAAATTTGCAGTTAACTGCCTTAACCTTAGTGTGTTGATCGTAGCCGCATTATCGTTTGGATGTTCTTCTCAGGACGATCAAACTCTGGCTGTAATTGGTGACAAAATAATCACCGTTGAAGATTACAAAGAATTTACTCAAGCGGTACCATTTAATCATGCTACAATCGATGAAGAACTGAGTGAACGAAATCGTATCCTTGATTCGATGATAGTAACAGAATTATTGATTTTAGCCGCTTATGAAAAAGGTATTGATAAAAATGAAGAAGTGGCGAGAGTCATTTTAGCTAACCGACCTCAATTCCTTCTTGATGCGCTCTATACCGATCTGATAAAAGATGTTGATGTTAGTGAGGCTGAGAAGCGTGACTTCTGGAATAAACTCGAATTCAAGTTGAGAGCTTTTCAGGTATTGGTTGCTGATGCAGATACTGCACAGATGCTTTTTGAACGTCTGAAAGCGGGAGCAGATATTGAGCAGGTTGCATTTGAATATTCGATTGATCAGTCGGCCAAACGAAATCGTGGCGATGTTGGCTATTTTGTATGGGGTGCGATGGTCGATGAGTTTCAGGAAGCTGCCTTCTCTATGGAACCGGGCGAACTTTCACCTCCGGTTGAATCATCTTATGGGTACCATATTATCAAAGTGGTAGCCAAAGAGGAGAATGAAAACCGTGGTTCTTATGAAGAGATGGAAGAATCAATCAATGGACAGATTTTAAACCGGAAGAATTACCGAGTTACTATGGAATTCTTCGATGGTATTAAAGAAAAATATCCTATGGTTGTTGATCCTTCTCCTTTTGAGTATATCCTGCACAAGCGCGATGAGCTTTACCCACCTCAACTTCTCGAAAAAATGCCAAGATCTGATTTTGATATTGAACAACTTGATCGTAACGAACGGGAACTGGTTGTTGCTACCTGGGAGGGTGGTCAGGTAACTATTGCAGAATATCTTCAGATGCTTGTTCAGCAACAAGTGCCGATACAGTTTCGCCCTGATCTGGACGATATCGATTCAATTAAAACGATTATCTTCGAGTTGAAAAAACTTGATATCGTTACTTATGAGGCAATCAAATTAGGATTTGAGAACAGCCCTGAGTTTGAGAAGAAGATCGGCCGGTATAAAGACCTTGTGATGGCTGCATCTATGCGAGATGATTCTATTCAAATGCCACCGCTGCCGAATGATGAAGAAGCGAGAGCTTACTACGAAGCAAACCAGGCCGAATTTTCTAACCCTGCTCAGGTTCATGTTTATGAAATACTCTTAACGGATGAATTACAGGCCAAGAATCTAGCTCGAACAATTAAGTCACTTGATGCGTTTCGAGGGGCTGCAATGGATTTGACCGAGCGACCGGGACGACGCCAGTCGGGTGGCGATCTTGGGTATATCGAAAAACAAGCTTACCCTGGTATCTTTAACCGCGCATGGAAAACAGCTGTCGGAGGCATTGGCGGACCAATCTTTGTTGATGGTCGTTATTCGATTATTTATGTAGTCGATCGCAAAGAAGCTGAACTGAAAGATTATCTTGGTCTCAAACGTAATATCCTTACAAAGCTTTCCAATCTAAAAGCTATTGCAACGTTTAGTGAATGGGTTGATGAACGTATGAGTTTAACTAATATCGAAAGGTATGAGGATTTGCTGCGTAGTATGATTGATGAATCAAAATATTCTAACATTGATACAACCAGTAGCCAAAATAACTGATATTATGAAAATTATTATCTGTCTGATTATATTGTTGACTATGTCTGTGGCCGGTACAGTAATGGCACAGCCTCCTGAAAATAACATTAATGTCCTTGATAAAATTGCTGCAATCGTTGGTGATGAAGTCATTTTGGCTTCTGAAGTAGCCTCACAGGTCCAGATGATTGCGTTTCAGTCCGGGAACAAACCTGTTACCGAGGATGAGGTTCGTGAACTACAAAAGAGAGTGCTTGATCAACTAATATCCGACCAGCTCTTCCTGATGGAAGCAAAAAAAGATTCAACGTTGACAATAAGAGATTCTGAAGTAGAGATCGCTTTGGAAAACCAGATGGCTCAGGTAATTCGTGGGTTCCCAAGTGAGGACGCATTTATTGATGCTCTTGCAGCCGAAGGTATCACTATGCGTGATCTGAAAAAACGGTATCGGTCGGAAATTGAAAATATGCTTCTTAGAAGGACGTTTATTGGACGGAAACTTTCTACCGTTTCAATCTCCAGATATGAAGTAGAACAATTTTATGAACTGTTTAAGGACTCTATTCCTGTTCAACCGGAAGCTTCAAAACTTGCACATATTTTAATTGAGATTAAACCTGATCAGTCTGTTGAAGATTCTGTGATGGCCATGGCTACACAATTAAGACAACAAGTACTTGATGGTGCCGACTTCGCAACAATCTCATCACAAAATTCAAGTGGTGCCTATGGTGCCAATGGTGGTGACCTTGGTTATCTCGCGACAACTGATGTTGTCCCGGAATTTTCCCGTGCTGCCTTTCAGCTTCAGGTTGGTGAAGTGTCTGGTGTGATTCGCACTCAGTTTGGATATCATGTTATCAAGTGTGAAGGCAAACGTGATGAAAAACTTCATCTGAGACATATCTTACTCGTAATTTATCCTTCTGTGGATGATAGCGCCAAGGCGAAAACGCTGGTTGATTCTCTTTTAACTGAATCACGTTCCGGTGGTGATTTTGCACAGCTCGCCAAGACTTTCTCCGATGATGATGACACTCGTGCTGTTGGTGGAGAACTTGGATGGTTCGCTGCTGGTGAGATGTTCCCTGCGTTTATTGATGCTGTCTCCGGATGGGAAACACCGGGTGAAATCAGAGGACCGGTTGTCACTCCATTCGGCTTTCATATCCTTAAATTGGTTGAATTCCAAGCTGCAAAACAGCTTTCTTTGGAGAATGATTTCGATCAAATAAAAGGATTAGCACGACAGGACAAAACCGGCAAAATGGTTGATGAGCTGATTGTGAAAATCAAAGAACGCACCTATATAGATTACAGAATTGAAATCTAATGCGACTTGATGACTATCTTTCAACCGTTGGTATTATCAAGCGGAGAACTGTTGCCAAACAGATGGGGTCTAATGGCCTTTTGGAAGTGAATGGCCGAGTTGTAAAACCGGCCTACGCTGTAAAGCTGAATGATATTATTTCTATAAAAGGGTCGCGTCCGTATAAAGCCGAAGTAATAAAGGTTCCGTCGGGGTCAGTTTCAAAAGAGAGACGGGAAGAATATTTCAAAGAGCTCTAAGACTTTTGTTCGCTTAGCATTTTATCTATCCATTGTTCGATCTCAATTCGAATCAACTCACGCACCCGTCTAAAATCTTCTAAGATTATATCTTCTGTCCCTATAGCTTTGGCCGGGTCGGGGAATGGCCAATGAAGCTGTTCTGTTGTAGCGGGGAAGCGTGGGCATCGGGATGCGGCATCATCACAGAGGGTGATCGCATAATCAAACTGTTCGCCACCATATTCTGAGACGTTATTTGATTCTTGAGTAGAAATGTCGATACCGATTTCATTCATTGTTGCAACTGCACGAGGATTGAGACCATGAGTTTCAACTCCTGCCGATCGGAGCAATGATGCCGCTCTTAGTAGGCCTCTTTCTGTCAGTATTGATTTGAAATATCCTTCGGCTATCTGTGAACGACATGAGTTGCCGGTACAAAGAACAATTATTGCAGTGTTATTATTAAGCATTTGAAATTTTAAACCATCCTTTAGTTCTCAAACATATACGCACAAGCCAGAGCATAAGTGGCACTTCTATGAGCACTCCAACAACGGTTGCAACTGCTGCGCCGGAGTTGAGTCCAAATAGAACCACCGCAGTTGCAATCGCAACTTCAAAATGATTCGAGGCCCCAATCAATGCAGCCGGAGCGGCATCTTCATATCGTAATTTCATCCGATGGGCCAACCAATAAGTCAGACCAAAAATAAGACAGGTTTGAATAGCCAGAGGAGTTGCAATAAGTACAATATCAAACGGTCGCGACCAGATTACTTCTCCTTTGAGAATAAATAGAACAACTAATGTTGCAAGAAGTGCCGTTACGGCAATTGGTGTCAGGCGAGGCAGGAAGGTGCGATCAAAATATTCGAGTCCTTTCATTTTGATAAGAAATTTTCGTACAAAATATCCCGCAAACAATGGGAGACCAACATAGATTGAGACCGAAAGTAGAATCGTCTGCCATGGAATTGGAATATTGTTGATTTCAAGTAACAACTTCCCAAGAGGGGCATACAGGAATAGCATTATCAAAGAATTGATACCAACCATCACAAGAGTGAGTGCATCGTTACCACGGGCAAGATAACCCCACATAAGGACCATCGCAGTACATGGTGCGACTCCAAGTAGTATTGCTCCTGAAATATAGGAACGATATATTGGAACTACTTGACCGGCGATAATTTCGGTGCCTCCAAGCATATCTTTGAATAGAACTCCAAGAAATAGATATGCAATCCCAAACATTGTAAACGGTTTAATCAACCAGTTGATTACCAAAGTAAGAACGACCGGCCTGGGTGTACGAGCGGCCGCTCGTACCTGCGAGAAATCGATCTTTACCATAATGGGGAACATCATGAAGAAAAGACAAATTGCCACCGGTACCGATATCTCAAAGTATGACCAGCTATCAAGAAGAAGTGGTGCTCCAGGAAAAGTCTTGCCGATAAATGAACCGGCTATCATCGCGAGCGCAACCCAGGGGGTTAAATAGCGTTCGAATAATGAGAGGCTTTTGTTCTCGGGTGATGCAATATCTTTGTTGGTATTCATTATTGTTGATGTCTGATTTGAAGCTTTTAACATTTATTTCTGTCTTTGCATTCGATAACCTTTTCTATGAGATCAGCAAATTGATCTGACTTGGCGAGGTTATCAAAATACCCCTTTAATTCTTCGAGCAATTTGCTCTTGCTGAGCCGGTAATGAATCCATTTCCGATCTCTGCGATCCTCGACGAGGCGATATTTCTTAAGAATTGATAAGTGTCTCGATACGGTCGATTGGGGGATTGCCAGTGCTTTGACAAGGTCACAAACACACAATTCACCTACTCCGAGCAAAACCATTATTTGGAGACGGGTAGGATCTGAAAGACCCTTGAATATTTCATGTTCATTTGTAGTTTTCATAGCTTATATCCGCTTATCCGAATATGTTAATATGATGACTTTATGTCAAGTGGAAAGGAAAGATTGGTAGTTTCTCTTAAGTAATTAGTACTTAGTGAATTAACCGGAATAAGTAAAAAAACCTCAAAGATGACTAACTTGGTTCTAATTTGGAACTATTTTTGGTCGAAAAGAGTTTAAGTGATTAGAAAGTCTTTAAAACAGAGTACTTACCTTAGATTTAGTTCTGGACCAAATCAGGTTTAAGACCTATATTTGAGGCAGTATCAAAATTCATATCAATAAGTTCGGGATAAGGAGTAACAAATGAAAAGATCAATCACCATGGTTGTCCTGTTTGTCGGTCTGTTCGCCTTAGTGGCGCTGCCGGTATCAGCTGGTGAAGCATGCGGAGCGAAAGCAAAAACAATTGATGCCAAGCAGGCATCTGCAAAGTCAGAGACTGGTTTCTGCTCAAAAACTGCTGCAAAAGAATGTTCTTCTGTGCTTGGTATTTCTGAAGAAGAATGCGTCAAGCTTTGTGAAGATGGTTCTATTAAATTAATCAATATGTCTGTCAAGGGTATGACCTGTGGCGGATGTGAAAATAAAGTAACCACCCAGTTGACAAAAGTACCGGGTGTTTTGAAAGTTAGTAATGTCTCCCACAAGGATGGTATTGCATCTTTCTATCTTGATACCCGCAAGGGCAAAACAGACGCAGCTGTTGCTGTAGTAGCTGCCAACGGTTATGCTGTTGAAGTTATTCCGGCTGTAGCCACAACTGCTACCGCTGTTAATGCGACTGGTGCTAAGGGTTGCGACCCTGTTGCCTGTGCAAAATCTTGTGATACTAAAGATAAAGCTGCCTGCGATGCTCATAAAGCTGGAGAGAAATCAAAAGCTAAATCGAGTGATGGCGCATCGAAGTAAGTCAAATTGACTAAAATTTGGCGGGATGTTTAACCATCCCGCCTTTTTTTCTGTTTGGAACTGTAGCTTGGCTATATGTAAATTGTATAAGATGTTATAAGTCAATTGAACGTTACTACTTCGAAAGTGTCTATATTTGAAATGAAACGAATTCTCTGTTGCATATTAGTTCTCGTTTTTGCAATGACTGCAAATGCTGCCAAATTTGCCGGTGAAGCTTTTTCTCTGGGAGTAGGAGCCCGTCCGCTTGGAATGGGTGGCGCTGTGATTGCAGGTCCGTTTGATGGCACCACGGGCTATTGGAATCCGGCCGGGATGAATTATCTGCAGGGACGTTCTGTTACTGCGATGCATGCCGAGACATTTGGTTCACTTTTAAATCATGATTTTATCAGTTACACTATGACCCGCTCCGATAGTAGTTCTCCGATCAAAGCGATTGGGTTTTATGTTTACTATCTGGGGGGGGGTGGAATCAAAATCACTCAGCTCAATCAGTTTGATCGACCAATTGTAGTACGGGAAGAATCTCATGGAGACTTTCTCTTTGCGGCAGCGATCTCTGGTAAGATTAAGAATAAGATAGATTTTGGATTGACTGCAAAAATAATCTATCGAGATATCGGGACTGAATCAGGCTATGGACTAACTCTTGATGCGGGGACGATCTACAAATTCAATAAGCATTTCCAGTTTGGACTGATGGTTACAGACATTACGACAGGTTTTATCCGGTATTCAGGAGATAGTGAAATATTAGATACTGCCGGAAATGTTGTTCCTCGCGAAGGTAACAGTGAAACGATAAACCCGACAGTCAAACCGGGCTTTATGTTCGAGCAGTATTACAATGAATTTTCTGGTCGTTTTATGGCAAGTGGTGATATTCATTTTGAGGGTCGTAAATTCTCGGCTCAATATTGGAGTGGGGATATTTCTTTGGATACTCATTATGGCCTTGAGCTTGGTTATAGAGAGATGTTCTTTGGTCGAATCGGCTCTGAT
>JAUVAR010000034.1 GCA_030591625.1 Candidatus Zixiibacteriota bacterium | reverse complement strand
TACTCTTTCGCACCATCAACTGCCACCCAATTAATTGTTACATTAGCGTCAGAACAGGGGTTGGTTTCGGATGCTTTTGGAGCCTCCGGGGTAGCCGGAGCAACCTCTACTGTAACGGTGAGTTTGGCACTGGGAGCGCCTGCACCGCACATATTAACACCTCGCACTTCGTAGTTGTGGCTATCGGGTGCGGAGTGTCTGTAAGTCCAATCGTTACTATTAGCAACATCAATCCAATCACCGTCATCCTCTCGTATCTGATAGGTATTAACTCCGGTCAATGGAGCCCATGAAACCGTATAGTTGGAGTTGGTGCAGTGCGGACCGTCGCTTATCGGCTGGGCCGGTGACGCAGGCGCATCGATTACTTTGACAGTTACACTATTGGAGGCAGAACTGATACCACAATCATTTATTGCCCTGATACTGTAACTGAAAATACTGGACGAGCTTTTTGCGTAGCATTTAGAAGTGGACAAACCAACACTTGCCCAGGCTAGGGCATCCTCTCTTATCTCGTACGAGACAGCACCAGCCACGGCATTCCAGGTAACGCAGAACTCTCCGTCGATACAAACTGAGTCAACAGATATCGCTGCCGTTGGGATAGCCGGCACGGCCAGCAGCTTAACAGAGACTGTGGAACTGGTCGCTCCGGGTCCGCACGTATTAACAGCTCGTACTATGTAGATGTGGGTGCCGGCGGAAGTATGGCTAAAAGTATGCGTCAAGTTATTGCCGACATTGACCCATCTGCCATCATCTTCAAGTACCTCGTAAGTTTCGGCTCCCGTGACAGAAGTCCATGAGATCGTGTAGCTTACCCTGGTGCAGTGTGGTCCGTCACTCTTCACCAATTTTGCTGGAGCAGCTAAGGCCTCAAGCACAACTAAAGAGACCGAACTGCTGGTGCTTCCAGCTCCGCACATGTTAATTCCTCGTACGACGTAGCTATGGATGCCTGCTTGGTTTGGTGTAAAAGTCCACTGGGTAATATCGCCTACATTTATCCAACTGTTGTCATCTTCACGTATCTCGTAAGACGTGACGCCTCCCAAGGGATTCCACGAAATAGTATAGCTATCATTGAGACAGTATGGGCCGGAAGTAGCGACGAGTCCGTTCGGTCTTGCAGGCGCAGCGATAACCTCAACGGAGACGCTGGGGGAGGTAGCGCTCATACCACAACTATTCAACGCGCGGACATTGAAAGTGTAACCACCCGGACCCCATTTTATATAGCATTTTGATGTGGCGCTTCCGACATTTTTCCATCCCAAGCCTAATTCATATATATCATAAGATGTGGCGCCGGGTACTGGAAGCCATGAAACACAGAACTGGTCACCAACACATATAGAATCAACATCAATCGCCGGGTTAGGAAGTGCGCGGGGAGGAACCGTGTAAGTGACTCTCAATATAGGTGGCGAAGAGCCAGCGTACCCTTCCCACATACCCGGCAGGGTGTTTTCGTCCAGTTCCGTAAAGCCAAGCGCAAACCATCCCTGCTCCTGAGCACTTTCAAGATGCTCGTATGAACTCGCTGGCAAGGCTCTGGTATGGGAACCTATGGAGCTCATGCAGAAAGAACAGCTTGAATATTTTGTTCCCATACACCCTTCAAACAATTCTTGGTCAGTCGCCGTCTTTGGATCGATTGTCATACGCCGAACTTCCAGGATATGACCAGAGGTCGTGGTCAGAGAACTGCCAATTAGCTCAATTCCCGATACACAGGCGTCTGCAGGCAGAGAGGTAATATCAAACTTTGCAAAGCCGCGCCAGTTGAATGCAGGGGAAATTGGGGAGTCCTGCTGGACCCCGACAATAATGACGTCGACAATGCGAGAGTAAGCTATAATAGGGTTCGCAACTACCCGCGCTGTGCCGGTCCAATTGGTTTGATCCTTTGGTTTGAAATCTACTGTTTCTCCCAAGGCGGACGCAGGGAGAACTGATAAAATAATTATTGTGGTTAGAAGCAGACAGACCATTAACATTTTCTTCGACATAAAGACCTCCAAATAGGTTTTCGTACTCGCATGAATTCGATAACAAGCCTGCATGATGGTGTCCTGGTGTACTGAGATAATACTGAACTAGCTCTACGGACGTCTCTGTTAGAATGGCCTATTTCGACCATAGATGACGAAGTCAAATATAACATGTTAATGTAGATTGTCAAGGTGGTATTTGTCTCATATGGTAAGTCAAAGGAAGGCCTTGAGTTACATTTTTGACTCAATAGTATTCACTTGTATCCAGTTATAATCACACTCGTGAATTTGGCCGGGGTCGCACATCCTCTCCTTGGAGGAGTAGGTTTTTGAAGTGCGATCTCATATTCAGCGAGTCTTCCACCACACACTTTCCATACCAATTCAAAGTTGATTCTTGTTTCGTTCATGTTGTTATGGACACTAAACAGACATCTACAAATTCACACCCCGACCCTATTGTATCCCCGTTCCGAAAAGACCATCGGTTCACTACAATGCACCTTTTTTTGCACGAGCAAACCCATTTATGCATCTTGTCAGCCAACTGCGAACACTCGTCTGCCTCAAACCGTGGGAATTGGAGCGCAGACCATAAAAATTCGTGGAGCAAGCAAAGAAGCGTCCCAGGGGAGGATGTCCCCTAAAAGTGTTATTTTAAACAACAAAGCCATTTCGCTATATGCCGACCAACCTGAATTGATTACAATAAAATTAACCTCACTTGGACGTTCATTCGGACGGGTCGCCCATCCCAGCCTTGGCGGGGTGGTTTCCTTAAAGGACAAGCCACACCCGCACTTTCCCTACAACGATACAATTGAAAAATATTTCCATTATATTGTTATGGATACTAAAATTACAACTACAAAACTACACTTCGTCACTATTGTATCCCTGAGTACGAAAATTATAATTAAATTGATTACACCGCCATTGAGGTATCAATTTGACATTTAGTAATTGATTTCGTATCAAATGTATCTGGTAATTGAAAGTAACATACAATTCAAATCTCTCGTTGATTTGTTCTGAAAGGAATCAAGAATGGCTACCTATGAATGTTCAAAATGTGGAATGGCAGTAAATGCGACCTGTGCTAAGTGTGATGCACCCCTCGTCAACGATATACTTAAACTCGATGACGGCAACGAAGTTCAAATCTCAAAATGCCCGAACGATCATGGCAAGATCAAGTCACCAATGTGTTGTGGCGAAGATATGAGCTGTTCTATCGGTTAATGCTTCTTTGTTCGTTAAATCTTGCACCTCTCTTGTCTTCTCAAAGGAGATAAGAGAATTGTTACTACATTGCTACTTTCTGTTGATATGTCCTGAACTCCCAAGAGACGATCTTGTTGTAGGGAGTAGTGCATAAAATCAAAATTCAGAGCGGGACCGGAAATGGATAGTGACAAGAGATCAAAAAAAGATTCAATCGGAAACAGACAATTCAAAATTGCTGCAGTACAAGATTCACCAATCTTCCTTAACAAAGATGCTACCATTGAAAAGGCGTGTGAATTAATAATGAAAGCTGCCGGCAATGGCGCCAAGCTGGTAGTATTTCCCGAAGCGTTCATTTCGGGTTACCCCGATTGGGTGTGGCTGCTACCTCCGGCACGAAAAGATTTGATCAACAAATTATATGGTGAACTGCTTGCATCGGCCGTTTCAATTCCCGATGAAGCCGTTGAACGTATTGGCAAAGCCTCCAAAGCTGCAGGAGTCTATGTAACAATCGGTGTGAACGAGCGTAACAGCGAAGCAAGCAACTCAAGTTTATATAACACACTTTTGTATTTTGGTCCCGATGGGCGTCTGATGGGCAAGCACCGCAAACTAATTGCAACGGGTGGTGAACGTTTGATGTGGTCTTCTGGGGGTGGTGACACATTAGTTTCTTTTGATACATCTATTGGTAAGCTTGGTGGATTGATCTGTTGGGAGAATTTCATGCCTCTGGCGAGAAATAGTATGTATATGTCAGGAGTACAAATTTACGTTGCACCAACATGGGATTCTTCCGAGGCATGGCAAATTGCAATGAGACATATCGCCCGTGAGGGAGGGATGTTTGTTATCAGTTGTGCTCCATGTATGAAAATGAGTGATATCCCTGATAGGTATGAGTTCAAGCAAATGTATCCCGATGATCGTGAATTTATCAACAAAGGAAATAGTTGTGTGATTGGACCGGATGGAAAAATAATTGAGGGTCCATTGGAGGCAGAACAGGGGATACTATATGCCGAGATAGACCTTGATATGATCCCCGCCCAGAAATGGCTGTTCGATGTTGCCGGTCATTACTCTCGTCCCGATGTATTTCAGTTTAGTGTGAACAACAATTTAGCAGATAAATAAAAAAAAGACAGGCTCCTTTGCGAAGCCCGTCTCTCAATTTTTAAAATTAGCTGTTAAGACATCAAGGTTCTGGTGGACCATCAAGATGTACTTTGAAGTAAGCTATAATTTTCTGCCCACCATCAACAAATAGCTGCGAATACAAGCAGTGCAATGGCTCCTCTGAACAATCTCCTGTACCGGTGCTGTATGTAGGGTAAGTAAACTCCCATGAGTAGTCCCCCATGTTATCATCGTAGGAGTCATCATCTTCGACAATTTTAATTCGAAGAGTGAATTTTGTTCCTGCCTGTTTTGGTATTGGGTTATCCCATGAAGCACTTGTAATCGTTCGAGTTTCGCCCGGATCAAAATTGCCAAATGCGACTTTTTTATATTTAACAATTGGGTCCATTCCCGGAATCTCAGTTGTCAGCCAGACATAACACCATCCTTCAAGAGCAGGATAGAATCCTCCTTCACCACCATGACATGTCATGGCATAGACACTAACCCAAGCTGGTTGGTCGGCCCAAGTGCAGATACGTTGTTTGAATGAAGTAGTATATTGGAAACGAGCATTTGTATTATCTCTTAAATGTGCAACAACATATGAAATTGGAACGCCTCGTGTTGTTTGATTAAGTTCGATGCCTGCATTGATCCAGTTCATCAATCCCTCTATTGGATTGGTTAAACTTACTATGCCATCTGTTGCTGAACCACCAAGGATCAATAGTTTCATTTCGGATTCTCTGAGCACCTGCGCATAAGAAGCCTCGGAGTCAATCTCTCCGCTTGCCATAATTGCATCAAATGCTGCATCAACTGATGCTTTCATTTCGCTCTGGCTTGATGATGAAGTTATTGAAAGAATTCCAATTCGTCCATAGGTTACAGATTTTACATAACAAAGAGGGTTGCCATCTCCGGTGTAATTTTTCAAATCGCCAACAGTAACGCTTGAGTTAAAATATGAGTCCGATGATGAAGGTGGATCTACTGTGGCAGTGTAATATTTTTGAGTAAATTTCAAAAGGAGAGTATTGGTAGTACTTTCCCACTCATATTCGAATCTGCTTCTGAGATTTCCACCCACCCAATCTGCTGAAATACCAAGGTCGAGCATACCTTGCTCAAAGTCGTATGTTTCTTTTGAATCAAAACTAAACACTGCAGGTAAGGGGTTATCGGATGCAATGAAATCATCAACTATTTGGTTAAGTGCACCAGCTACGTTGAATTGGTTTGGGTTTTCTATAGTTTTGGATAGCTGTTCCACGGGTAACCCAGGGAATCCTGGTATCCCAATAGTGATAGGTGTTCTACCCACCGAAACCGGGTTAAGAATACCATCACCAACATCCTTTCCCTGAACAATGCAGCCAGGCCATAACGCAACTGCATTTGGTTCAAAAGCTACAATTTCATGCATGTTTCGTCCCATCTCAAATTCTTCGACAGAACATATCATTACTCCCGAAGGAGAATGGGCGGTTGTGTCAGATAGCTTTCCTACCGAAACATCAAATTCGGGTGTTGGTGAGGGATAAGGACTAACATCATCAATGTAATCTTTTAGTGAGTCTTTTGGTGGTTCATTTGTGCTCACAGGGTCGTTGCCACATCCTGCTAAGATAAAAGCCAGTGACATTGTTAAGATAGAAAAAGTCCGCAATTTCATATATCGCTCCCGGGATATAAGTGATATAGTTCCTGTATCATACAATATATGAAAATATTAGAGTTTGTCCAGATTATTATGACTCCCTTGACCAGCAAGTCTTGTTTTTTACAGGTCTAAATAGGTAGAATATGTCCACGACATGAAATGTATCAAGGTTACAGTCCAAGCCACTGAATTGCAGCGCCGCAGGCTACCAGAGACAGACCGGCCAGCGAGGTTGACCACCGATCAAGTGAGTCCAAAGGTAAGCGATTTATACCAACCATCAAAAGAGCAACCGCCCCCATAATTGTTATGACAGTGGTCAAACCAAACACGATTGAAACCAACGCCACACCTCCTATCCCGGATATTGACCAGGCCGAAAGCATAAGAGGGATCAAAGACTCGCACGGTCCGAATATAAAAATAATGAATAATACCCATGGTGTTATGCTCGAGGTTTTATCTGTATGAACATGAGCGTGGCTATGTTGATGACTATGTTCGTGAATATGTTCTGTTGTATCGGAATGAAGGTGAGCGTGACTGTGTGTGGCACCTCTGAAAGCGCGTACAATACCCCAGACTATAAACGCAACTCCTACCCCTATCAATAACCAAGCCGATAGATTCCCTCGTACATCGTGCCAGAACGCCCAGCGGCTACCCGCCCATTCTGTTGCAGCCATACCTGCCCAGGCCAGAAATGCGCCTATCACTACGGAACTTAACACGTGACCACAGCCACAGAAAAAGGTAACGATAGCAGTCTTGCGACGTGACCAACCCTGTGCACGAGCCATCATAACAAACGGTAAATAGTGATCCGGCCCCAGAACCGTGTGCAGAAGCCCCAGAGAGAAGGCAGTTCCGAGTAGAATCAGGAGGTTTCCAGAAGACAATGCAATATTAAGGTCAGCCATATATAAAGATAATAAGAATCAACTTAATAAGCCAGCAGTCTCTAAACAGATGAACCGAACAACCTATTTCAATTAGCATGAAAATAATCATAATTTGGAAATTCATTCTGTGTTGTTATTGTAATAAGAATGTTGGCGAAATAAACAGGGCTGTTTGGAGTGTTACGAAGCTGGACTTTAATCATTCTACAAAAACGACCTGCTTGAATCTGCACACCTGGACTTCCTTTCAGATCATGCAACCACTAGAGTTAAACCTCGTACATTAATATGATAGACAGCAGACCACAGACTCCAAATTCATGTAAAGCGGAGACGAGAATCGGCGTAGCAATGTAGTCGTAACCACATATAAAACGACCGAATTCATGAGGGAAAGAATGCGAAATCCAAACGAACAAAAAACACTATGGAGCATCTCAAGCGACAAAGTAGTCGCTCTGATTTCACTGAGCTTCTTCATAGTTGGCTCTGTAGGATATTTCCTGCTGCAAAGAGACTTCTGGCTGTTTTATTTCTTCGCTCACTTGGGCGCTCTGGGAGTCATGGGATTGTCAGGCAGCGCGGCAGGTAGTTTGGCGCGAAAAAAATATCAAAGCTATACGAAAGCTTTCTTCTACGGGTTTTTGCTTCCAATCAATGCAGGAGTTGTCGTTGTCCTCACATTCCTATGGGGCGTGAACGGCGGTTTGTATTGCGGAGGATCGGTAAGTCTGGTGGTCGCTCTACTTGTGATTCTCTACTATCTGATTGTGAAAAAGAATACTCCTGTCTGCCAGAGATAACACTGAATAATACAGTGTATAATAACAGGTTATGTGCTTATATGCTTTTATGAAAGTTTGAATTCGGTCCAGTCGAGATCTATGACCGAGATGCGATCTTCGATTTTTCTTCTGCGGTCATCAAGATATTTCGTGCACCATTCATCGAGGTTGTTAATGTCGTAACCACGATGGATAGCATTATAAAGAATGATCTCTCGTCGTTTAAGAATCATCGTGCGTCAAGTGTATACCAAAATTAACAACATCAGAATCTTTGTACCAAAGCATCTTTTGGTTTTTCAAAAACAACAGAAATCAACTTGATATTGTCGGCGGTAATCTCTTCAACTGATCTATGTTCGGGATGAGCTCATCTTAATATATATGGCATCCCACTCTTAGTCGTTTCGTAAACCATATTTTCGAAACCATCAAGTATTTTCAGAGATTGTCGTTCCAAACCAAACCGAGCAGCTGCTCGGTCAAGGATGGTATCAGTAAATAGTGCTTTTTGTTCTTCTTTCACAATCGTCTCAACTCCTGTTGGGTGTTTGAATAAGGAACAATAACGAGTTTATAGCGACAACTAATATTATTTTATGCATAGAAGTAACCAGATGTGAATTGAGAATAGGGGTAGAATTAGAACACAGTGTCGATTTTTAGAAATTATCCGTTGCGGAACTTATCGAATCCAACTATGTTTAGTCTATACATAGACCATATTTATCTTCGACGCAAGGACAGGCTTTATACCAGATTGAGAATTTCTAATGAACATGGATCGAACTGATATATTTCTTTCGCTCGTAAATGGTAGCGAAGTTGATCACTATCGTATTATCGAAAAGATAGGGGCTGGTGGCATGGGTGAGATTTATCTCGCCGATGATACAAAGCTTGATCGCAAAATTGCGCTGAAATTCCTTCCCGCATCTTTGGTTGCAAATACAGAGTTAAAATCTCGTTTCATTCGAGAAGCAAAAGCTGTCGCAAAGCTTAATCATCCCAATATAGTAACTATATACGAAGTTGGGGAATATCACGGGCGACCATTTTTTGCGATGGAGTTTGTGCGTGGTCATACACTACGTCATTTCGTTGGTGATAAATCTCTTCAGTTAGATATGATCGTGGAATTGGCGATACAGCTATGTCAAGGGTTAGCCGAGGCTCATCGAAACGGAATAGTTCATCGTGATATCAAAGCTGCCAATATTGTTGTTGATGAACAAAACCGATTAAGGATTTTGGACTTTGGCCTTGCCTCTGTTGCGGGGGGAGAAGAGATAACAAAAACTGGTTCCACTTTAGGAACAGTTTCATATATGTCGCCAGAGCAGGTATCGGGAAGAGATGTCGATAAGCGGTCGGATTTATTTTCGTTCGGGATTGTACTATTTGAATTAATGACCGGAGAGTTGCCCTTCAAACGTGATAATGATGGTGCCTCACTTCAGGCAATCTTACAAGAACAGCCTCAACCAATAACTCGATACAGAGCAGATTGTCCGGATCATATGCAGCAGGTAATATCCAAGCTGCTTGAGAAAAACATTGAGTTAAGATATCAATCTGCAGAGGGAGTTATTGCAGATTTAAAGAGACTGCTCTACGACTCTCAGCAAACAACAGGTTCTTTCTCTCGTGAAAAGCTCAATGATAAATCGATTGTAGTTGTGCCGTTTTCAAATATGTCGGCCGATGCAGACAATGAGTATTTTTCCGATGGCTTGACCGAAGAGATAATAACTGATCTTTCGGGAATAGCCGATCTTAGAGTAATTTCACGGTCGTCGGCACTTCTTCTGAAAGGGACAAAGAAGGACTCTCCAACAATCGGTAAAGAGTTAAATGTGCGCTACATTTTGACCGGTTCTGTGCGAAAGGCTGGCAATAGTGTCAGGATAACTTCACAGCTTGTAGATGCTATTACCAATCAACAGGTTTGGGCAGATAAGTACAAAGGGACTCTTGAAGATATATTTGAAATTCAAGAAGAAGTCTCGCAGGCAATTGTTTCAAATCTGCAATTGAAACTGACAACAGCCGAAGAAAAACGTATGGCCGAACGACCCATTGAAGACCCGAAAGTGTATGAATTATTCTTAAGAGCAAAACAGGATATTCACAAATGGGAAAAAGATAGTCTCGAACGTGCCGAGAGTTTTCTCAAAGAAGGTCTTGAAATCAGTGGCGATAATGCACTACTATGCGCAGCTCTTGCTCATGTCTATTTTCAGTTTGTAAATATGGGACTTCATCATGATGACTATTATCAGATGGCCAAAGATTTGGTAGATAAGTCCTTAACCCTTGATCCGAATCTCGCTCAAGCCCATCTTGTAAAGGCGTTGCTTTATCAGGCATCCAAGGGTGGTCAGCGTGACTCCCTCAAAGAATATAAGAAAGTACTGGAGCTTGAACCAAATAATGTTGAGGCGATGGGATGGTTAGCTCTTGATTACGGGCTTATAGGGGAAGCAGAAGAAGGCAGAAAGCTTGTGAATAAGGCAATTTTACTTTCACCTCTTGCAATGGGTTTGAAAGGCGCGTTGTCATGGATAGAAATGTTAGATGGCAATTCTGATGAAAGTCTCAGAATTGTACGTGAGTTATACAAAGCCGATCCAGACAATAAATTCTCCAAGCTGCGTTATTTCTATAAGCTGACCATTATGGGGCTTCTTGATGAAGCAAAGCAATTTCTTCCAAACTTTGAAGGTGAAATATTCCAGGAACGAACAGGGCTTGCCTTTTATTATGGTAAGCTTGGCGACAGAGAAAAATCTATGAGCTACATTAATGAAGAGGTCGAACTAACTGCGAGCCGTGACTCACAATACTCTCTCTTTATGTCTTTAGTATATGCAGCCAATAAAGAAAACGAGAAAACAATTGAATGGCTTGAATATGCTTGTTCGAACGGATTTCTCAATCATCAATATCTTACAGAACATGAACCTTCTTTTGAACCTATCAGAGAGACTGACCGCATAGTGAAACTTGTGGAGCGAATGAAGCAAAAACGTGCAGAGCTTGAAATCTAACAGGCATCCGAATTATTCTCATTACAAAGTAAATAGCGATCACATTAGATAGGTGTTTGCACTAACAGCTAAAGTTATCATGCTACATTCTATTAGTGGAATACAGCTAACCATAGGATTAATATCCGATAGGTTGGAACCTTTAGTTGTTGATAAAATGTTTTACTGGAAAGCCAAACTAATAAGGTTGTGACAATATGAATGATAATTCAATAGCTCTAAATAAACATTATGGTTCAAATGATTTGTCGGCAAGAATTCTTAATGCTCTTGAGAAGGCGGGAAAAGATACAGACAATCTTAAACGTGATGACATCTCAACTTTTGAAGAATTTCATATCGGTGGACGAGGGGAAACAAGGCAGCTTGCGAGTGAGTCTGGCCTCGCAAAGGGAATGAAGGTGCTTGATATTGGATCTGGAATCGGCGGCCCGGCCCGGACATTAGCATCTGAATTTGGATGTTCAGTTACAGGTCTTGATATTACCGAAGAGTTCTGCTTAGCCGCAGAAATGCTAACGAAAAAAGTTGACCTATCGGATAGTGTCAGATTTGTCCAGGGAAGCGCTTTACGGATACCATTTGGTGACAACAAATTTGATGCTGTTTGGATGCAACATGCTGCAATGAACATTGAAGATAAAGCATTACTATTCTCTGAGGTGAAGAGAGTCTTGAAACCTGAAGGACTTTATATTTTTCATGAAATAATGGCAGGAGAGACAGACATACTTTACTATCCGGTCTTTTGGGCTGATGAAGCTTCACTAAGTCATCTCGTGTCACCTTCAGTTAATCATAAATTCATAACCCAGGCCGGGTTCGAACAAATTCTTTGGGATGATGTTTCTGAAAGATCATATGGATGGTTTCAGAATATAGCTGAACGTATCGCAGAGTCTGGACCTCCACCCCTCGGGCTAAATGTTATCGTTGCGAGAGAAATGCCTGCAAAAGTTATGAATATCACAAAGAATTTAGCAGAGAAAAATATCGTTGTTTTTCAAGGCTCATTCAGAGCAAAATAGAATACAAACAATCACCGGCTAAATCTTATCCACCAAGAACTCTCGGGACGATTACTGTCAAGCCTCCGATAAAGAATTCAACGGCAACTGCCATAACAATCAATCCGGTTATTCGCATAAGTACTGAGATGCCGGTTTCTCCTATGAGCGATGTTAACCAACGAGCTGATACAAGCGACAAAAATGTTACTGTAGCTACTATGATAATCACGGATATAAGCATTGCACGGTGAATAATCGTATCGCATTGGTTCATCAGAAGCATAACTGTAGAAATTGCTCCGGGACCACAAATTAGCGGCACACCAACGGGAGTTATTGATTGATCAATGCGAGAATTTGGCCCCGCACTTTCAGCGGGCAACTCTTTGTCCGAGCTGCCGGTAAGCATTTGATGACCAACGACAAAGAATAAAATTCCTCCAACAATTCGCAACGACTCTACAGATATAGCGAAGAGCGAGAAAATCATTTTTCCAACAAAGGCAAAGACCAAAAGAACGACAAGTGCTGCTACTGATGCTTTAAGGGCAAACCGTCTTGACTCTGCTACTGATTGGTTGGAGGTCATAGTTACAAATACAGGCATTATTGATATAGGGTTAACCATCACGATCAACGATACCAAACTCAAAAGAGCAAATTCAATTGCAGTCATATTTCTATTCCTCCTTCCAAAATCTTGGAATAAAATATTCAATAGTCATAAAAAAAGGCTCCACCATTTTATTGGTGAAGCCTTGCAAATCTCAAATTTCTTAATTGAACTAAGTTACTGTTTGCAATGCTCCACTCATCGTGTGTTGCTTACTAATCGACATACTAATAGCCATAAAATGAGACAGAATAAACCGACTCCCCTTGCGGGTCGAATCTGATAGTTTTATGATATTTGTCGTTTCGAACATTACATTATCTCTTGGTTAGTTCATTAAGCGATAGATGATATCATTTTGGCCGATTTTGTCAAGGGTTAATTCTCCAAACAGAATAATAATCATTATAATTATTATCAGGATTTATTATTACTGCATTATAATAATATCGATCCTACGGTTTTTAGCTCGCCCGGTTTTATTCTGGTTTGAGGCGATAGGCCGATCTGCACCATATCCCATCGAGCGGATCCTGTCTGCCGAAAGAAGCAAACTCTGGCGGATATATTGCATCACCGCAAAGGCTCTTTTTTCTGAAAGTTGGATATTTGCTCCCGGATCACCCGAGGCATCAGTATGACCTTCTAT
>JAUVAR010000276.1 GCA_030591625.1 Candidatus Zixiibacteriota bacterium | reverse complement strand
GACTTCGTGATATTGATCCACGCGACTATTTTGAAGGAAGCTGGGAGCTCTACACCGGCGATCCGGTTGAAGTCGTCATTCAATTGTCAGGATCAGCAGCACGTATTGCCCAGGCATCTGAGCATCATCCCAAAGAAAATATCGAAATCATTGATGAAGACATGATTAGATACTGCGTAACTGTAAATGGTCTCGATGAAATAAAACGATGGGTTTTGGGGTTTGGGACAGAAGCAATTGTAATAAAACCGGAGTATTTTAAGAAAGACTTAATAAAAATAGGGAAACATCTCGTATCTGCTCATTTAATTGATTTAGACTGACAGTACCTGTCACCATGACTGCCTATATTATCAAGCAAGCAGTCTGCAATCAGAGATTGTGCAGGTTACGAGAAACAGCGGAGGTTGATTGTAGTTGAAGGAACCAACGCTTTAATGAAGGTGAGGCGATGATACTTCAAATATGCATCCGTTTATCATCATAAAATGAGGTAATGATCCGCAGGAATTGGATTCTAACCGGGTCAGGAGAGAAAAGATGGCTAAATCTGAACGACTTATGCAATTGACTACCCTGTTACGTAGTCAGAAAAAACTTCAAATCGAGGAGATTAGTGAAATTTGTGAGATATCGGTGCGTACTGCATATCGCTACCTCGCAACATTGATTAGGATGGAGATGCCAGTAAGATTTGATGATGGCTATTTCATCAGTGAAAAACATAATACTCATCAGTATGAGTTCACGCCGGAAGATATTTCTCTGTTGCTGACCTGTCTGAAAACATCTTCGATAGGCAAATTTAAGCATTTCCGCCAAAAAATTAAAAAGACAATTCGTGTTTTATCCGCTCCGGCACATCAGCAAGTGATTCAAAATGAGATTCCAATTCTTGTAAGCCCAAGTCTTTCAAAATCAACATTGACACCCAATATGGAAAATATGTTGACTAATTTTATTAAAGCTTACAAAAACAATCGAGAAATCAGCATCTTGATTAAAAAACGAAGGGCAGAATCAGGCTCATTAATCCCATTTGCACTGCTTCTTGAAGGCGATGGAATCACACTTTGCTCAAAAAATCGAAAGGGTGGAAATGATATTAAGGTCTCGATTAAGAAAGTTTTGTCGTTGAAGATACTACCGGGACGATTTAATCAGTCAGATCTTCCCAGATGATTATAGGTGTGTTATAAAGCTCTCTGAACATGACGTGTTGGGTTATGATAATTGCGTAATCTGTTGTGTGTGAATGCTATGCGGACGATACATGTTGTTGTACTATCTTCCTCTGACAATATCACTCTCTATCGATTTGTTGGCATATTTGAGAATTACATAATTAAAACAGTATTGAATGTTGCTCAATTTACCGAATCGAATTTGTCTGAAATAGAATATTGACATGTAAATATGTCTGATTTTGGACTATTTATATAAATTAGGATTAATCTACAGATTAGCTTGATCCTGTTAGTCCTTGAAAATAATGAACTTAATGTTTTTTTTATTTGACAGTTCGACCTATTGGCGGTAAAATTCGCGCAAAATAAAGATAACGATTCCGATTCCTTAGGAGAGTCAATGGAAGCACTCGGACTTATAGAGACCAAGGGGCTGGTTGCCCTGATCGAAGCAGCAGATGCGATGGTTAAAGCAGCCAAAGTGACTCTGGTCGGATATGAAAAGATAGGTGGTGGTCTGGTAACTGTTATTGTACGTGGCGACGTGGCAGCTTGTAAAGCAGCTACCGATGCTGGTGCGGCAGCAGCCCAGAAAATTGGTGAACTTGTTTCGGTACATGTTATTCCGAGACCGCACAGCAACGTGCACGAAATTTTCCCAACCTCATTACCTAACGAATTAGAGTAAATCTTAGCGGGAGTCATTAAACCGGCTCCCGTTATTCATATCTATGCCAGATCCAGAACAAAAAGATGCAGTAGAGAATATCGTTCGTCTCGTCCTCAAGGAGATCGACGATAAGAAAATCTCTACAATTATCAGTCCGTCTCATTCAACCTTGAATGTCAAACCAGCCAGAGCAGTAGTTGGACCCATAACAGAAACAAATGGTCGCTGTATCTTCGATTCTCTTGATCAGGCCGTTGAAGCAGCTAAACTTGCCCAACGCAAATTTCTCGATATCTCAATCGATCAACGAAAAGAGATTGTAGCAAACATTCGCACTGTTGCGCTTGCTAACGCGGAACGCTTGGGTCGTATGGCTGTCACCGAAACAGGTCTGGGCAAAATGCCCGACAAGATGATCAAGATCATCCTGCAGGCGAAAAAAACTCCCGGCCCCGAAGATTTACAACCGCACGCCTTCACCGGAGATCATGGTTTAACTTTAGTTGAACCGGCTCCATGGGGAGTCGTTGGGATAATCACACCATCAACCAACCCGCCTTCGACTGTGCTTAACAATGCGATCTCGGTTGTCTCGGCAGGGAATGGAGCGGTATTCAATCCGCATCCTCAGGCTAAGAATGTTTCGGCAGAGATGGCACTACTCATTCATGATGCAATTGTCTCAGCAGGCGGACCCGAGAATCTTGTTACATGTGTATCTTCTCCTACCATTGAAACTGCCAATGCATTGATGCAACATCGCGGGGTTGATCTGATTCTTGTGACAGGTGGACCAGGTGTAGTTAAAGAAGCACTATCAGTAGGTAAACGTGCAATTTGCGCCGGACCGGGCAACCCACCGGTGCTGGTCGATGAAACCGCAATTCTCTCCAAGGCTGGTGCAGCTATCGTGGCCGGTGCCTCGTTTGACAACAACGTTCTTTGTACGGACGAAAAAGAAATATTCTGCGTTGATAAAGTCGCACACAAACTCAAGCATGTAATGACCGCCAACGGCGCCTTTGAACTCACAGGTGTCGCGATTGACAAGCTGACAAAAATTCTTATCGAATCAGATCCCGACAATTCAGGTTATCGTCATGTAGCGATCAATCGCAATTTTGTTGGCAAGTCACCCGAAGAGATTCTAAAACAGGTTGATATCGTTCCTCCACCCGGAACAAAACTTGTTTACTTTGAAGCACCGTGGGATCATCCACTCGTGATGGCCGAACAATTGATGCCGGTCATTCCGTTTGTGCGTGTCAAGACGGTCGAAGAGGGGATGGAAAAAGCAGTTATCGTCGAACATCAGTATAAGCATACATTTGTGATGCACTCGACTTCGATTGTCAATCTATCGAATATGGCTCAGCTTTGTCGTGCGAACATATTTGTCAAAAACGGTCCCAATATGGCCGGTCTTGGATATGACGGCGAAGGTTATACTACTATGTCAATCGCCGGTACAACAGGGGAGGGGCTAACCAGAGCTTCGACCTTCACCCGCCCCCGTCGATGTAGCCTGGTCGATTATTTTAGAATTATTTGAGACCCCACCTGTCAAATCCCAGTACCTTCCCCAGTCCCTTTGTAATGTTTGCGCCTTCTCTTTTCTGGCATAAGAGGTCCAACAGCTTAATGTCGGTTCCTATTTTCCAAACAGATATCATCACGTCTCAATCCTAACCTGTCCTAAGCCTGACAAATACATAAGGCCAGAAGTGGTTAGACTCCTGACCTTCCTATTACAAATTGCTGTCGTCTCAGATTGACCTGCTATTTTATCAACGGACAGACAAAACTCGGACCCATCGCCGCAAAAGCCAGCGCACCGTTGGCGATGTAGCTTTCAGCTTCTTCCCAACTCATAATTTCACCACTGATTGCTCCGGCATCTACGACTTGCAAAACATATACTTGCCAGCGACCACCGTTGTAGTCGG